>PXCX01000114.1 GCA_003565195.1 PVC group bacterium
ATTGGCGGCGCGATGGATGATCTCGCCTTGATTGAACGGCGCATGGCCGTCTACCGCCATCCGGTGCTGGTGCATGAAATGGGCATCTTCGACACCTATATCAACCTCGACCTGGAAAACCGCTACCTCGACACCCGCATCGGCCCGGATCTCTATGCCGCGGCGCGAGTCTACCTGCAACGCGAGGGTCTGCACCACAAGGCGGCCCGCTATCACGCCAACGCCTGCCGGCGGGTGGCGTCCCTGCGGAAAGCCTATATCGAGAACGTCCGCAGGCTCGCTCCGGTGGCCGGCTACGATTATCTGGGGGCGTTCGACAATCACTGGCACCGGACGGGCTACAGCGTCGGCATCGTCAATGAATTCCATGAACTCAAGCCCGGCGAATCAGCGGCCGACGTCCGCCGCTACAACGGGGAGAGCGTCTTGCTTTGCGATCTGACGTCGCAACGTAACTTCCGCTATGGCGAATCACTGGAGGTGACGCTTTACGCCGCGCTGTTCGGTCCCGCGCCGGTGGCCAATGGCGCCATTGGTTGGGCGCTTTGCGACGGGATCTCCGGACAGGTGTTCGCCCGTGGCCAATGGGACAGCGCCGCGATTCCGCTCGGGACCACCACCGAGCTGGGCCGATTGACGTGTATCCTGCCGACGCTTGAGACGCCCCGGAAGTTAACCCTGGTGGCGCGGTTGGCCGATGGCGCATACGAAATCGAGAACAAATGGGATATCTGGGTTTTCCCGGATGGCGGAAGGCCGGAATC
The DNA here is from genome assembly GCA_003565195.1 of PVC group bacterium. Lineage (GTDB taxonomy): Bacteria > Verrucomicrobiota > Kiritimatiellia > CAIKKV01 > PXCX01 > PXCX01. The sequence goes on from PXCX01000114.1 coordinate 765, forward strand.
GACGCAAATTATCACCGATTTGGACGCGAACGCGTTTCAGCGGCTCGCCCGGGGCGAGCCTCTGTTGTTGCTCGGCGCCGGGTCACTAAAGTCATTGCCTTACCAGCGCCTGATGGGCGGTCGCACCGTGGGCACGGCGGCCACGGTAATCGAGGACCATCCCTTGCTGGCATCGTTTCCGCACGACGGTTTCTGCGACTGGCAGTTCCAATCCATGATCGAGGGCGCCCGCGCGGTTGTGTTTGACGATACGCCGTTCGACCCCATTGTCGAATTTGTCAGTTCTTATAAACTGATCGTCAAACAGGCCGCCGTTTTTGAGTGGCAGGTGGGCGCGGGGCGCTTGCTGGTCTGTGGCCTCGCCTTGGCCGAATCCGATCCGGCGGCCATGTACCTGTTGCAGGCGATGCTGGCCTATTGCTCCAGTGACGCCTTTTCCCCCCGGACCGTGCTGGCTGTAGACCAGGTTCGGCATCTAGCCGGGGATTTTGTGTTGACCTATGATCGGGATGAAGGACAGGACGGCAACGCGGAGGCGTTATTAAAATAATCGCAAGGGATCGTTCAGAGTATATGCGCCGAGATTGAAAGGAAAAAATGCACACGTCAATAGACCCATCCTGTTTTAATCCCCCGCAGCTACCGGAGATACCCGACGGCACCATTTCCATCACGGACCACGGTGCCGTGGCCGATGGTCAGACGCCGAATACAAAAGCCATCGCCGCCGCTATCGCCGCCGCCACCGCGGCGGGGGGCGGTCGGGTGGTGGTCCCCGCCGGGGTCTGGTTGACCGGGCCGATTCACTTGCGCAGCCGCATTGAACTGCACCTCGAAGAGGGAGCGGAGGTGCGGTTCAGCCAGACTCCGGAGGATTATCTGCCGGTGGTCCTAAGCCAGCGTGGGGGCGCCTGGTGTTACAATTATTCGCCGTTTCTATATGGCCATGAGGTCCACGACATTGCGGTGACCGGCGCCGGTACACTTAACGGGCAGGGTATGTCCTGGTGGCCGTGGAAAAAGGCCCAGCCGGGAATGCAAGCGCTGTTCCAAGCCAACGCCGACCGGATGCCGGCGGAGCAGCGAGTGTACGGTACTCGCGAGGCCGGGGTGCGCCCGCCCATGATTCAGTTCATGAACGGCCGGAACATACTCGTTGAAGGAGTGACGGTCCGAAACAGCCCTTCCTGGACTCTTCATCCTGTCTGTTGTGAAAATGTAACTATTCGACGGATAACGGTCAGCAACCCAAGACCGTCACCGAATACCGACGGAATCAATATCGATAGCTGTCGCGGCGCGCTGGTGGAGGAATGTCAGGTGGAGGAGGGCGGCGACAACGCCATTTGCCTGAAGGCCGGGCAGAAATTTGACGCATTGAGCCGGGGAAGGACATGCGAGGATGTCGTTATTCGCCACTGTCGGATAGGTCGGGCCGGAGGGATAGCCATCGGGGGGGAATTGTCGGCCGGAATCCGTAACGCTTGGATTCACGACTGTGCATTTGAATCATCCGGCGGGTTCGCGATTCGAATCAAACCGCGTTTTGGACAAGGGGGATTTATCCGCAATATTCTATGGGAACGACTGACCATGCGCAACATCGGGAAAAGCGCCATCAGCGCCACCTTGCGGTATGCCGAGCCCAATGAATGGAAAGACAAGTACTTTCACACGCCGAAATGGACCGATGTGCGAAATATTGTGATTCGCGATATTTGCTGTGACGGCGCGGCTAAGGCCGTGGAATTGATCGGATTGCCGCAAGCGCCGCTGCGGTACATCCGCCTCGAGAATATCCATATCCATTCTGCGGAAGGATTAACCTGCGAAAATATTGAAAACCTCTATCTTAATAAAATAACCCACACAAGAACATCCACGGAGTAAAGGAATAATTTATGCTGGATAATAATGAGTGCATGGTACAATGCGAAGCATTCGCGGGTTGGACCATTATTTCAAGGACGTTATCGCGCCATTCCGGTTGAAAATGATGGATGGGCGTATCATCTTGGACGGCATCACGGGCAAACGGGAACTGCGGCGTTGGGTGTCGGCCGAAGCCATGCGAAAGACCGTTGAGGACGTGGCGGGAGAGAAATGGGAGTCGTTTACCGATCAGCGCGGTCATAGAGACCGTGCGCTTTTCATGTGGGCGCTTCGAGAATATTGCGGAATGACGCTACGCGAGACCGGCCGGCTGGCTGGCGGGAATGGCACTTACTTAAGCTTGCCCTGAATGCATCTATCGCTTGGAGACGGCCGTCCCCGGCCGTTTTCCTTCCGGCGGAG
>PXCX01000132.1 GCA_003565195.1 PVC group bacterium
CCTATTTATTGATCGACTAATTGACGGTATCATTTTCAATTCAGCTTGCCTTGTGACGCGCTTATTCTCATGAACAAACTTCAAATTTTCGACGTTGCGCCGGCTATCCCCGAAAAACTGGTCTTTCTGGAGACGCTGGCACATAACCTGTGGTGGTCATGGAACTACGATGCGATCGAATTGTTTCGCCGGATCGACCGTGAACTTTGGAAACAGACCGGCCATAATCCGGTTCTTTTTCTGCAACGGATACCGCAGACAAACCTGAACGAGCTGATCAGTGACGACAGTTTTATGGCTCATCTTGAACGTGTGCGGACGGCGTTTCAAAAATGCGTATTGGGACCCTGCGAAAAGATGCCGTTCACCTACGAGAAAGAAGAAGTGATTGCCTATTTTTCGGCTGAATTCGGACTGCATGAAAGTGTACCGTTATTCGCCGGGGGTCTAGGCGTCCTGGCCGGTGATCATCTCAAGGCGGCCTCAAACATGGGTTTGCCGCTGGTGGCAGTCAGTCTGCTATACCGGCACGGTTACTTCCGCCAGCAACTGAATAACGATGGTTGGCAACAGGAATCATATCCACCCAACGAGATTCAGAATCTGCCGTTGACCAAAGTCAAGGATAACGCGGGGAACCATCTCACCATCGGCGTTCCGTTACCCGACGACGAATTACAGGCGCTGGTCTGGAAGGTACAGGTCGGACGCATCCCCTTATACCTGCTTGACGCCAATGTTCCAGAAAACAGTCCCGAGTTGCATCAGGTCACCGCTCAGTTGTACGGCGGCGGCGAACAGACACGCCTGTTGCAGGAACTGCTGCTGGGGATCGGCGGTATGCGCGCCCTGGCTGCCATGGATATTCATCCCGCGGTGTGTCACATGAACGAGGGACACTCGGCTTTCATAAGCTTGGAAAGGCTGCACCATTTGATGTCGCGGCATAACATGAATATTGACACCGCGCTTGAAGTGGTACGGCGCACCAATGTATTCACGACCCATACACCGGTACCTGCCGGGCATGACGAATTTCCGGTCGAGATGGTGCAGCCCTACCTGAAACCTTTACAGGAACGGTTGGGGGTTGACGCGGACAAAATCCTGGAATGGGGCCGCCCGTTCGATGCGCCTGCCAAGACACCGTTTTCAATGACAGCGCTGGCGCTGCACATGGCCCAGGATTGCAACGGCGTAAGCGAATTGCACGGTCAGGTCGCGCGCCGGATGTGGCAATCGATCTGGCCCGGCAAACCCGAACATGAAATACCGATCGCGCACATTACCAATGGCGTCCATACCCCTTCATGGATTTCGCCGGAACATGTTCTGCTGTTCGACCGCTATCTCGGACCCAACTGGTATTTGCATCCCGGCCGAGCCGGGATGGCCGCCCGGATAGATAAAATTCCGGATGACGAGCTGTGGCGCGCGCGCCAGTTGTGCCGCACCCGTCTAGTCCGTGAAAGCCGGACTCGCTTCATACGGCAATTGACCGAACGAAATGCGTCGCGAACCGAAATCGAACAGGCGCGTACCTCGCTCGATCCCAACGCGTTGACGATCGGATTCGCCCGCCGGTTCGCAGCCTACAAACGGGCTACCCTGATTTTCAGGGATGCCGAACGTATCGAGGCCATGTTGTCTTCGGCCGAACGCCCAATCCAGTTGATTATCTCCGGCAAAGCCCATCCCGATGATAACGATGGCAAGGAACTGATCCGCCGGATCATCCAGTTTTCGCAGCGCGCAGGCGTCAATCATAAAATCCTTTTTATCGAGGATTACAATATCGACATCGCGCGGGTCATGTTGCAAGGCGTCGATGTCTGGCTGAACACACCGCGCCGGCCGCAGGAAGCCAGCGGCACATCGGGCATGAAGGCCGCCGTCAACGGAGCGCTGAATCTCAGCGTGCTGGACGGTTGGTGGTGCGAAGGATACGACAAGAAACGGGGCTGGAGCATCGGTCACGGCGAAGAATATGAGGACACCGAATTCCAGGACGATATTGAGAGTAAGGCGATGTATACGCTGCTGGAAGATCAGATCGTCCCGTTGTTTTACCAACGTTCGGAAGAACAAATTCCGCTCGACTGGGTTCACATGATGAAAGAGGCGATGAAAATGGCGTTCTGTCATTTCAGCAGCCACCGGATGCTGCGTGAGTACGAGACCAGTTTTTACGTCCCGGCCGTTCAGCGCCATCGCGATTTACAGATTGATGACTGGGCCGCCGCACACGGTCTGGCACAGCTCCAGGAACGTCTTCGTCAGAACTGGCAGACGGTTAGCATCGAAACACCGACCACCGATATGCAGCCGGAACGTTTACGGGTCGGGCATACCTTCCGCGTCGCGACCACAGTCCATCTTGGAGCCTTGCAACCGAACGAGGTGGTGGTGCAGTGTTATTACGGTGCATTACATTTATCGGCAGCCATGAGCGATGCGCATACCCAGGAGATGACATCGGTTGAAGATTTGGGCAATGGAAAACACCGGTATGAATGCACCGTCCGTTGCGACCAGACCGGTCGCTTCGGGCTGACCGCCCGCATCATGCCGCAAGGCGATGCCTGGACACGCAATCAGCCGGGGTATATTATCTGGGCATCGGATCCTTCCTGAGGAAAAAGGTATGGCGCCCCAACGCAGAAAAAAACCGCGTATTCTGGTGGTGACACCGGAGATCACCTATCTGCCCAACAACATGGGCAACATGGCCAACTATCTCACGGCCAAAGCGGGTGGCTTGGCGGACGTATCGGCTGCGCTTGTAAGCGTATTATTCGAAATGGGCGCCGATATTCATGTTGCCTTGCCGCATTATCGTCAGATGTTTCATGTCTGCATCGGCTCTTTTCTGAGCGAGGAACTCCGTTTATACAAGGCGAAGCTGCCGCATGAACGGATTCATTTGGCGGAAGACCGCGTTTTTTATTACCGCGACCATGTTTACGGCGATCATCCCGGCGAGAACCCGAAACTGGCGCTGGCTTTTCAGCGCGAAGTCATCAATAATATAATTCCGCATGTACGTCCCGATTTAATTCATTGCAACGACTGGATGACCGGTTTATTGCCGGCCATGGCGCGGCGTCTGCAAATCCCGTGCCTGATGACACTACACAACATCCATTCGCTCGAAACCACCCTGGCCAACATCGAGGATCACGGAATTGATGCCGCCGAGTTCTGGCAATACCTGTATTACGGCTGGCCACCGCAAAGTTACGAGGAGAGCCGCGCCGGAAATCCGGTTGACTTTCTGCTCAGCGGAGTTTTCTCGGCCCATTTCATCAATACCGTCAGTCCAACATTTTTGCGTGAGATCGTCTATGGCCAACACGCTTTCATCAACGCAGACTTTCGTAGCGAAATTACGGCCAAGTGGCAAAGCGGATGTGCCGTCGGCATTCTCAACGCGCCCAGCCCATCCTATCGGCCGGAAACCGATAAGGCACTGGCACGCCGTTACGATACGGAAACCTTCGTCGAGGGTAAACGCCAAAACAAAGAGCTCTTACAGGAACATGTCGGGTTACTGCGCCATCCGGAAGCGCCGCTTTTTTTCTGGCCATCCCGGCTTGATCCCTTGCAAAAAGGTTGCCAATTGCTGGCCCACATTCTGCACGACCTGGTGCGGGCCTATCCGGGCGACGGTATCCAGTTTGTCTTTGTCGCCAACGGTCCGTTCCAGCGTCATTTTCATGATATCGTCCGGATACATGGGTTTTATGACCGGGTCGCCGTTTGCCCTTTCAATGAGGATCTGTCCCGTCTGGCTTATGCGGCAGCCGATTATTTACTGATTCCCTCGTTGTTCGAGCCGTGCGGTTTGCCCCAGATGATCGGCCCCAAATACGGGACGCTACCGGTCGCCCACGACACCGGCGGGTTGCACGACACGATCAAGCATATCGATGTCGCGGCACAAACCGGAAATGGTTTCCTGTTCAAACATTACGACAGCAACGGTTTGCGCTGGGCGATCGACCAGGCCATCGGTTTTCACCGGCTGGCGCCGGAAACCCGTTTCGCCAATATAAGCCGTATCATGCATGAAGCCACGACATCTTTTACCCATGCCGTCAACGCGCAACGCTATATCGATCTTTACGAACGAATGCTGGACCGGCCGTTGGTGCCATAACCATGGATTCGCGAAAATCAACTGTACCTCCCGCCAAACTGCCCGCACTGGTACGTAACGATCCTTATCTCGAACCCTGGACGGATACGATCCGCCAGCGTCAACGTCAGGCCGTGGCCACAGCCGATCGGTTGACAGATAATGGCCGGCTGAAGCTGACCGATTTCGCCGCTGCCCATGAATTTTTCGGGCTGCACCGGCGGCCCGATAGCTGGGTTTTCCGGGAACGCGCACCCAACGCGACGGCCTGCCATCTGGTCGGTGCGTTCAGCGACTGGCAACCGCACCCCGATTACGCGTTGCGCTGCACTGACCGTTGTCACGGCGTGTGGGAAATCGTTTTGCCGGCCGACCGATTGCAACACGGCGATTTGTACCGTCTCCATCTTGACTGGCCCGGCGGCGGCGGCGACCGGATTCCAGCTTTCGCGCGGCGCGTGGTGCAGGACGCCGACTCATTGATTTTCAATGCCCAAGTCTGGCAACCACCGCAACCCTATACCTGGAAAACCCGATTCCGGGTGCCACGCACACGGCCACCGTTGATTTACGAAACCCATATCGGGATGGCCGGCGAGACACCGGTAGTGGGTACCTTTCGCGAATTCGGCGAACATGTTCTGCCCCGCATCATTGCAGCCGGCTACAACACCCTGCAAATCATGGCTTTGCAGGAACATCCCTATTACGGATCGTTCGGCTACCATATCAGCAATTTCTTTGCCCTCAGCTCACGATTCGGGACACCGGAAGAATTCAAACAACTAGTCGATGCCGCCCATGCCGCCGGTCTGGCTGTGATTATGGATCTGGTCCATTCGCATGCCGCCCGCAACGAAGTCGAGGGGATCAGCCGGTTCGACGGCAGTGATCATTTATATTTCCACGGAGGCGAACGCGGAATGCATCCCTTATGGGATTCACGGCTGTTCGATTACGCTAAAACCGAAACTTTGCATTTCCTGTTGTCCAACTGCCGGTTCTGGCTGGATGAATACCGGGTTGATGGATTCCGGTTCGACGGTATTACCAGCATGTTATACAAGCATCACGGCCTGGGAAAAGCGTTCAACGGTTATGAGGATTACTTCAACGACACGGTCGATACGGCGGCGCTGACGTATCTGCAACTTGCGAACGAGCTGATTCACTCACTACGTCCCGATGCGCTGAGTGTTGCCGAGGACGTCAGCGGCTATCCGGGTTTGGCGGCTCCGATCGAAGACGGCGGCGTCGGGTTCGACACGCGTTTGGCGCTCGGGGTCCCCGATATGTGGACACGCTTGGCCAAGGATGTAGCGGACGAACACTGGCGCATGGACACCATCTGGCATGAATTGAACAATCGGCGGGCGGACGAGCGAACGATCAGTTATGTTGAATCGCACGACCAGGCGCTGGTCGGCGACCAAACCCTGATATTCCGGATGCTGGGCGCCGAGATGTATACCCGCATGCACATCGACGATCGGTCTCCCGCCGTCGATCGCGCTATCGCCCTGCACAAAATGATCCGCCTGATCACGCTGGCCACCGCCGGATACGGTTACCTTAACTTCATGGGCAACGAGTTCGGCCATCCCGAATGGATCGATTTCCCGCGCGAAGGCAACCAATGGTCATACCATTATGCCCGCCGGCAGTGGAGTTTGCGCGACCGACCGGATTTGAAATACGGCCAACTGGCGGAGTTCGATCACGCCATGCTCGATTGTCTTGGCCGCAACAGTTGCCTCGATACACAGTATCCGAACCTGCTGCATCAGCATGAAGAGGATAAGCACCTGTTTTTTCAACGCGCCAACCTGCTGTTCCTGTTCAATTTTCATCCGCAACATTCGCCGTACGATCATCCGGTCCCCTCCCCGCCCGACAGCCAATACCGTCTCGTGCTGGACACGGATGAACCGCGGTTTGGAGGATTCGGGCGTTTGGAAAGCGGCCAGACTTATCATCGTCTCGATCGCAAGGGATCAGCGCCACAGTTAAGCATATATCTGCCGGCGCGAACTGCATTGGTTCTTCAAGCCGTCCGCCGATAAACCATCAGCTTGAGTGCCAGGCGCGCAGCGGCAAATTCCGTCACCGGCGCGCCGGGCAACGGGACGCCCTCCACGATATCCGCGCCAACCACCCGCCGGCAGGCGGCGACCCGGCGCAACAACCGCAAGACCGGATACCACAAAAGACCGCCCGGCTCAGGCGTACCCACCCCGGGAATCACCGATGGATCGAAACCATCGAGATCGATCGTTACATAAACACGTTCCGGCAAATTTTCCAGTACCCGATCGATCCAAACATCGTCCGGCGCACAGGCCACGTCCTTCGCCCATACCACCGGAATCCGTTCCTCACGAAGGCGGGCCGCTTCCGGCACGGAAAGACTGCGAACCCCCACCGACACCGTATCCGGCGTCACGGTTCGAACATGATGCATCACGCACGCATGCGATAAGGATTGGCCCTGATATTGCGATCGTAAATCGGCATGTGCATCAATATGCAGCACACCCACCGGACCAAATACATCCGCGGCCGCACGCACCAGGGGAATGGTCACCGTATGTTCCCCACCAAGCGCCAAAACAAACGGATGCTTACGATAATGATGGCGCGCATCCTTCTCGATCTTTTCCAGACAGGTTTCCACGGTAATTCCGCGCTCGTCATAAGCCTTCAGGACAACGACATTCCAGTCGATCGGGACGTCCAATTCTTCGTCGTAGCGTTCAAGTTCGGCGCCGGCACGCACAATCGCATCCGGCGCCGCGGCGGTACCCGCGCCGTACGATACGGTCCGCTCCAACGGCAAGGGCCAGACGGCATCAGCCGACGCGTCCGTATCGACCGCGGCCGCAGCGGGACCAGGCAGCGGCTCCAGGAATGACGGTAATGGATTCGCCAAAGACATGCCGCCGATTATGCCATACCGGGAGCGGTTCGACAAGGCGCTTCCGGTTCGCCGGATATCAAAAGCGGTGTCGAAAGCGGTTGACCTTCGGGCCACTATCGAACATAATAACAAGCATTTTGATGACACCGGACGTTTCAACGGAAAGACGTTTATGACGGCACAACGACAAATTTTACCCTGGACACGCTCGTGTTTCGTGTGCGGCGAAGCCAATCCGCACGGCTTGCGGCTACGTTCCTGCGTCGAGCCCGACGGTCGGGTAACGCTGGAACATCAGACACGCACCGAGGATTTGGGTTACAGCAGTATTGTTCACGGCGGCATTGCCGCGACGCTATTGGATGAAGTCATGACCTGGGCGGCGATTATTGACATGCATCAACCGTGCGTGGCGGCGGAGATGAGTTTCCGGCTTAAACTTCCGATTACCGTTGGCACCCGCCTGCGGGTCAGCGGCTGGGTTTCACGGAACCGACGCCGGATTTTGCTAACCGAGGGAGTCATACACGACGAGGAAGATCGCGTCATGGTCAGCGCCACCGGCAAATACGTTCCGATGGCAGTCGACAGCGCCCGACGCTGCGAAGAAGATTTTGTCGAATCAGCCGATGTTCTCTCACCGGCAGTCCTGTTCGGGAAGGCATCCGGCACGAATACAAAGGGATGACGCCAAACAAAACACCAGGGAGAACTACCTATGACATCGCCATCTTCAACATCATTAAAGCGCGACGGCATTGCGGCCGGCGGCAACTGGATCATCGATCACGTGAAACAAGTCGATCATTTACCCGAACGGAATATGCTGGCGAATATTCTCGACGAATCCTTCAGTACCGGCGGAGCGCCGGCCAATGTCCTGATTGACTTGGCACGCTTACAACCGGATTTTCCATTAAGCGGTTACGGTGTCGTCGGCGACGACGCCAAAGGGCAGACCGTCCTGGATGCCTGCGCCCGGAACCGGATCGATGCCACCGGTATCCATACGGTTCCCGATTATCCCACCTCCTACACCGATGTAATGACCGAGCGCGACAGCAAGGCGCGCACCTTTTTCCATCAACGCGGCGCCAACGCACTGTTCGCTCCGGAACATGTACCGGTAAAGGAATTAAGTTGCCGGATTTTTCATCTCGGCTACCTGTTGCTGTTGGATGCCATGGACGCGGCACATCACGAACACGGCACGATGGCTGCCTCGCTATTGCGGGAATTGCGCCGTCACGGGATCCGTACGGCAATCGATGTTGTCAGCGAAGAAAGCGACCGTTTCGGACGTCTGGTTCCCCCCGCCCTTCCCCATGTTGACTATTTGATTATCAACGAAATTGAAGCCGGCCGGATTGCCGGGTTAACGGTCCGCGGCAAGGACGGGGCCATCGATCGCCGTGCACTGGCCGAATCGTTGAAGATTCTGGCGGATATGGGCGAGATGGAACTGATCGTGGTCCACATGGCCGAGGGCGCGGCATACCGGCAGCAAGACGGCACGACCGGTGCGGTCGGTTCTATCGATGTTCCCCGGTCGTTTATCAAGGGCGCCGTCGGCGCGGGCGACGCGTTTTGCGCCGGGATCCTATTCGGCTTACACGAGCAGTGGCCGATTGACAAGATATTGCAACTCGCCAATTGCACGGCGATTGCCAGCCTGTCGCATCCGACCGCCACCGGTGGCATGAAACCTTTGGCGGAAACCCTGAAATTCAGCCAACAATATCCGGAACAAACGCCGCCGCTGTAACGAGGGAGACTTGATCGATGTCGAGAACCTATGTCGGTTTCGGGTTCGGCGCAATACAAGCCGGACTCCTGTTGCTTGAAGCCCGTCGCAGTCCGCGCTTGCAGCGGCTGGTGGTGGCCGAAGTCATGGACGACGTGGTTGCGGCGCTCCGCCGTGACGGCGGACGGTATCGTGTCAACGTTGCACGTTGCGACGGAATCGACATTCATACCGTCGACGGCGTTGAAATCTACAACCCCAACCATGCCGACGATCGCCGGACGTTAATTGCGGCGGCCGCCGAAGCAACCGACATCGGAACGGCCTTGCCCAGTGTCGATTTTTTTGCGCGTGGCGGAGAAACCTCCGTGGCCTCCATCCTGGCCGCCGGCTTTTCACAACGCCGGTCGCCGGGCATCGTGTACACCGCGGAAAATCATAATCATGCCGCCGAAATTCTTGCGCAAACCGTTGCGGACGCATCGCCGCCAACCGCTGAGCGGGCGCCTATTCAATACCTGAATACGGTAGTCGGTAAAATGAGCGGCGTGGTCATCGATCCCGTACAAATACGAGAACAAAACCTGGCACCGGTGACGGAGGACAGCAACCGCTGTTTTTTGGTTGAAGCATTCAATCGCATTCTTATTTCCCGGATCACCCTACCCGGTTTTCAGCGCGGGATCGACGTCTTCAAAGAAAAAGAAGATTTATTGCCGTTCGAAGAAGCCAAACTGTATGGTCACAACGCCGTTCACGCCTTGCTGGGGTATTTGGCCCATCGAGCGGGTTTAAACAGCATGCACGAAGCCGCAGACCACTCCGAGTTGATGGCGGAAGCGCGGGCGGCATTCATTGAAGAATCCGGCCGGGCACTAATCGCGCGGCATGGCGGAATCGATCCATTGTTCAGCGAATCCGGTTTCAGGGATTATGCCGATGATCTCTTGCAACGGATGGTCAACCCGCATCTGCGTGACGCGGTGGAAAGGATTATTCGCGATCCGCACCGCAAACTCGGTTGGGACGACCGGCTGGTAGGCACCATGCGTCTGGCGCATGCCCAGGGCATTGTTCCCGGCCGGTTCGCGCACGCGGCTTCGATTGCCTTGCACACCCTGGCGATCGAAACGAGAAGCGAGCCGGCGGAATTGCTGCACGCGATATGGGCGCCCGCCGATCCGTCGCCCGCCGAACAGGCAGCCATCAGAGATCTGATTCTGGCAGCCGGATAATTTTTTTGGGAGCACCCCTTGCCATGGCGAATCAACCGGCTCGCAAACCCGGATTCCGAAAACACCCGGTCAAGAAAACCGGCGCCATCCCTACCGATAACCAGCGTCATATCACGGGAACCGTGGAACGGGTCACGTTTCACAGTCCGGAAACCGGATTCGTGGTGTTACGGGTAACAGCTCGCGGCCATCACGATCTGGTAACCGTCACCGGACAGGCACCCGAAATATCCGCGGGCGAATGGATCGATGCCGACGGGCGCTGGGTCATCGATCCGCAATACGGTCCCCAATTCAAAGCCGAAATCCTGCGCAGCACCCATCCCGAGACGCTTGATGGCATCGAAAAATATCTGGGATCCGGTCTGATTAAAGGGATTGGACCGGTTAACGCCGCGCGACTGGTCAAGAAATTCGGGAAAACGGTATTCGATGTGATCGAAACCCAATCGGTCAGATTACAGGACGTTGAGGGTATCGGACCGGAACGGCGTCGAATGATCAAGGAGGCCTGGGCCGACCAGAAAATGGTCCGGGAAATTATGGCCTTCCTGTTCAGCCATGGCGTCACCACCAGCCGCGCTTTCCGTATCTATAAAACCTATGGCGACCATGCGATCGATCAATTGCGCGCCGATCCGTACTGTCTGTCGCGCGATATTTGGGGTATCGGCTTCAAAACCGCGGACCGGATTGCCCAAAGTATGGGAATCGATCGTATTTCGCCGTTACGCGCGCGCGCCGGCCTTTTGCATGTATTACAGGAACTGACCACCGACGGACATTGCGCATTTCCGCGTGAAAACCTGTTGGAAAAAGCCGTCGCCATGCTTGAAATCCCGACCCCTATTCTGAGCGAGGCGCTGGATGAAGAAATCGCTGCACGCCGACTGATCAGTGAATCGTTCGATCAAAACGAACCTTTGATTTATCTGGCGACACTGCACCGCGCCGAGCAGCAGCTTTGCCGTATTTTGGGCAACCTATCGCGCGGCGTTCATCCCTGTCCGCCGATTCAGGTGGATCGCGCGATTCAATGGGTGGAATCCCGAACCCGGATGCAACTTGCCGAGACCCAGAAAGCCGCCGTACGGGAAGGGGTGCGCGCCAAGCTGATGGTCATTACCGGCGGTCCCGGCGTCGGGAAAACCACCTTGGTGCATTCGTTACTGGAAATTTTCAAGGCCAAAAAATTACGTATTGTGTTATGCGCTCCAACCGGACGCGCCGCCAAGAGATTGACCGAGACCACCGGACACAACGCCAAAACCATCCATCGCCTGCTGGAATTCGAACCGCAACGAAACGCGTTTAAACATAACGAGCAGCATTCACTGGGAGGCGATGTTTTTGTCGTCGATGAAGCCAGTATGATCGACCTGCCGCTGGCGTACAGTCTGCTGCAAGCGATTCCGGCGCATGCCGCCGTGATTCTGGTAGGCGATATCGATCAATTGCCATCCGTCGGGCCAGGCTGCGTTTTGCGCGACGTCATCGAAAGCGAACGATTACCGGTGTGTCGCTTGACCGAAATCTTTCGTCAGGCCGCCTCAAGCATGATCGTCACCAATGCCCATCGCGTCAATCACGGGCAGATGCCGCTGCTGCCGCAAACCCGGGAAGACAAAGGCACCAAACGTGATTTTCATTTCGTCGAGGCAGACGACCCGGAACAGGCCGCGAACTTGATCGGCCGCATGGTCAGTGATTCGTTGCCGCGCCGTCTCGGATTCGATCCTTATGATGATATCCAGGTATTAACCCCGATGCAGCGCGGCAACCTGGGCGCGCGTACACTGAATTTGGCGTTGCAACAGGTTTTGAATCCCGACGGGGAAGCCATAGAACGTTTCGGCTGGCAATTCCGGATCGGTGATAAGGTCATGCAAATCCGCAACGATTACGATAAGGATGTTTTCAACGGCGATATCGGGCGCGTCAGCCGGATCGAACGAGAGTCGCGCAGTTTAAGCGTCCGTTTCGAAGGCCGCGAAGTCGCCTACGATTTTGAGGAAACCGACGAATTAATGCCGGCCTATGCCTGTACCATCCATAAAAGTCAGGGCAGCGAATATCCCTGCGTCATCGTGCCGATCCATACACAACACTACATCATGCTGCAACGCAACCTGCTGTATACCGCACTGACCCGCGGACGACGGATGGTGATTCTGGTGGGCACCAAAAAAGCGGTCAGGATCGCGGTCAATCGCGCCACATCGCGGCATCGTGTGAGTGTACTCAAAGATCGATTGCAGGCGACATTGCCGCCACGTTAGCGCCCTTACGGGCTTGAATTGAACAATAGATTGTCTACTTTTGAACATCGAACATCGAACATTCAACATCGAAGTGAGAATTTTTTGTAACCGTTCACGGGGGTGAAACGATGGATTTGCTTTTGGAGTGCGGCAGCTCACGCTGCCGCACTCCAATACATGCCGTCGAATGTGAAATAGCGTCGCTAAATTCCAACGCGATGCTTTGTGGCGCAAAGAATCGTGTTTTTCTTAACTTCGATGTTCTGTGTTCGATGTTCGATGTTCGACTTTCGCCTGTTCCCGTTCAGCGATTTTGCGGGTTTTACGGGGCGGTTTTCCGTCTTCCTATCCGTAACGTCATCAATCGGCCGGCAGCGAACCGGCGGCCACCCGCCAAGCGGTTCCGGTCACTGCCAGGGTTTGTTGGCGAGGCGTATCCATTCTCACGATGACACGCACAAATTCCGGCGATGCCAATCCATTGGTGGCGTTGGACGGCGTCCAACTTCCCGTCCATCCGTTGGTTGTCCAGACGGCAACCCTGAATTCGGTAAGCGATGGCAAAACAATTTCGCTGACGACCTCCTCTGGCAACGGCGGTTGCGGCAGGGTATCTTTGACCATCCATTGTTGCCGCACCAGTTGCCGGCCGTCACCACCTGAAGCGACTGACTGAACATGATAATTGATTTGCACGAGGGACGGCTCGGTGTCATCATCGCGCGGCTCGGCGCGGGTCATAAACCAGAATTCCGCGGTTCCCATACCATCCTCTCCGGACTGCGGTTCGATACGCAACCCAATGCCGTCGACCCGCTCGGCGGTCTCATCGCACGGACCTGATTCTAATTCGGAAAGGATACGTTCAACGGTGGCGGCAACGCGCTGGAAACCTGCCGCCTGTTGCGTAGACTGGGCCATACCACCGATCACGGCGTGAAAAATGGCGGCGACGACCGATGCCACAAGCACCATCAATCCGGTCGCCACCAGCAGTTCAACCAGCGTCCATCCGCGGCTTCCCGTATCTACCCAGAATAACGAAGGCAAACGTCTCGGACAGCGAAATTTCACTCTTAAAACATTTCGCGGATGAAGAAGACCAGCGCGGCCAAC
>PXCX01000062.1 GCA_003565195.1 PVC group bacterium
GGAACAAGCTGCCGCCGCGGCCGATACCCCGGCAACGTCCGCCAACCAGGCATCGCCAGAGCAGCCGGCCGCGCCAACCCCGCCGCCGGATGACGACCGCGCGCCGGAACCCGACAAGACCGGATGATGCACGCAAATTTGACAACCAGCATGGATGATTCGCGGGCCGTCGGTCCGGGCGGGGTCTGGCGCTGTCGCGACCGCGAATTGGGGCTCAACGATCGCCCCGCGATCATGGGGGTTGTCAATGTTACTCCGGATTCTTTTTCGGATGGCGGCCAAACCGTTGATTTGCATGCCGCCGTGGCGCATGCCCTGTCCCTGGTCGAACAGGGGGCCGACATTATTGATATTGGCGGCGAATCAACCCGTCCGGGCGCCCAAGCGGTCGATGCCGCCGAACAACTGCGACGCACGATACCGGTGGTGCGGCGCCTGAGCGACAGCACGGATGTGATGCTCTCGATCGATACCCGGCTGGCAGAGGTTGCCCGCGATGCGCTCGATGCGGGCGCGCACATCGTCAATGATGTGTCGGCCTTGGCCGGCGATCCGAAAATGCCGGCGTTGGTCCGTGATACTGGGGCGGGCGTTGTTTTGATGCATATGCAGGGTGAACCCGCAACCATGCAGGACGCGCCGTTCTACGAGGATGTCGTCACGGAGGTTGGCGACTTTTTGAAACAGCGAACCCGGTTCGCGACGGACGCCGGGATCGAGGTCGAGCGGATTGTGGTTGATCCGGGGATCGGCTTCGGTAAAATCCTGCAACACAATCTGGCCCTGCTGTCGCATCTGGACCGCTTGTCGGCGGGTAACCGTCCCTTGCTGGTTGGATTTTCGCGCAAACGGTTTCTGGCCGATATTATTGGCGAATGCGGGCCGAAAGACCGGCTTGCCGCGGGGCTGGCGGTCACCGCGCTTGCCGTTTGGCAGGGTGTTTCCGTGATTCGAACCCATGACGTGGCCGCGACCCGCGATGCTGTCGGCGTTGGCTGCGCATTGCTCCGTGCAAGGGAGGATTGAACCATGTCGTTGACGTTCCAGAATTTACCCGGTCCCGGGGGGTTGGTTGAAATTATGGTGTTGGCGTGGTTATATTATATGGTCTTCGTCTTTTTTAGCGGAACCCGTAGCGCCCAGGTGTTGACCGGTTTGATTGTATTGATTGTGGCGTTGGTATTGCTGACCTGGTGGCTGAACCTGGAACAGCTCAATTGGTTGCTCGGGCGGTTGACGCTTTATCTGGTGGTCGCCTTGTTCATTGTTTTTCAACCCGAAATCCGGCGTGCGCTGGCGGAACTGGGCCGGCAATCTATCTTGCAGCAGCAATCCGACTCCAAACAGTTGGTTAATCATGTGGTCAATGCCGTAATGATTTTGTCTGAAAGGAAAATTGGCGCCTTGATTGCGATTGAAGGCGATATCGGGACGCGATCGATTCAGGAAACCGGGACGCCACTTGACAGCGCGGTTACGCCGGAACTGTTGGCGGCTATGTTTTTCCCGCATACGCCCTTGCATGATGGCGGCGTGATCATACGTGACAACCGGATTGTGGCCGCCGGTTGTCTGTTTCCCTTGACGCAGCGCCCCGATATTGCCAAGGGTTTGGGGACACGTCATCGGGCGGCCATGGGTTTAACCGAAGAAACCGATGCCATCGTGGTGGTGGTCTCCGAGGAAACAGGCACCGTTTCGGTCAGTTGGAAGGGCCGGCTCAGCCGCGATTTTAACAAGGAACGTCTTACACGGTTCTTGAAAGCGGTTCTGGGGAAGGGGCTTAACCGCGAAGCGCGCTGGCGTAAAGTACGTCGTGAACTGGAAATGGCGCCGTCGACCGACGAAGAATCTAGCCAAACAAGTTAGAAATTTCCGGATTGCTACGCTAAATCATAGCGTAACAGGCATGGATACAAAGATGAATTGTGAAGCTTATTTACTCAAACAAGTCCCGATTGAGAGTGTTTTGAGATGATGCATGGATTATTGAAATATTTAAGGATGCTGGCGACCCACAATGCGGGTCTGAAACTTCTGGCGATCTTTCTGGCGATAGTCAGTTGGTATGGAATCCGTAAAGCCATCAGTTTTGAAGTCACGGCTCCGGATGTACCTCTGCAGGTTTCGCCGCCGGAAGGGTTTGCCATTCAATTTCAGTCTGAAACCGCTGTCGATGTCACGTTCCGTGGTTCCCAGGAGGATATCCGGCTTCTGGATGTCAAGCGTCTGATGGTGAACGTTGATATGCAGAACGTGGCCGAGGCGGGATCGTATGAGATTGCGTTGGCGCCGGACCAAGTGGAGGGGGCTCGCGGCGTAAGACCTTTCCGCCTTCATCCGGCGCGCCTGCGGGTTGAGCTGGACCGCGAGCAAGAGAAAACAGTTCCGGTTCGCCCGCGCATTACCGGGCGGCCGCTTTTCGGACAGGTGGACTCGGTTGTCAGTGATCCGGAACGTGTGATATTGCGCGGACCGGCCCGCAAATTGCAAGCGGTCGATCAAGTTCACACCGTGCCGATAGATGTTGATGGTCGGATCGAGTCGTTTACGCGGCGTACCGCGATCGCGCAACCGAGCGAAACCTGGCATGCACGCATGGTTCCCAGCGAGACGCATGTCGAGGTGACGATTACAGCGACGCCGGCCCGGCGCGAATGGCGCCGGCAGCCGGTCAGGGCGCTGGTTGCGCCGCATGGCCGTATACAAAGTATCGAGATGGATCCGGAACGGGTTGATGTTGTTGTCCATGGCCGCGCGGATGTGCTGGAACGGTTGGATGCACCGCTTGTATATGTCGATTGTACCGATCTCAAACTCGATGCCGATCATGTTCTGGATATCGTGGTCATGGTGCGTGACCTCGAGGTGGAAACCGAGGTTCAACCTTCCAATTCGACGGTGACCGTGCACAGTGAACGGCGCCAATAAGGCTAGCTAGAGCCTGTCCGAAAAGGGTTTCGGATGGGGTGTTCAGAGTTCGGTGTTCAGAGTTCAGGCGCGGATTTAGCCTTGGGAAGTTGCAATCAGGGCATTTTCGCGTGCAGAGGCCC
>PXCX01000058.1 GCA_003565195.1 PVC group bacterium
CGATTTCACCCGGCCGCGTTTTGGATGGGAAGGTAAACGTTCCCAGGACGTCGACCCGGTCGCTGGGTTGGACCAATCCGCTTACCGAAGACGGACTGCTGACCGGAATCGAAAGCGCACGCAGTCCGGGACTGATGCGGGGCGCCAATCCCCGTCCGGGTTGAAAAGGCATATCGATATAATTCCAAAGTAGCGGTTCCTCGCGCCGGACCATATAGCGCAAGGCCTTGCCCAGAATCATTTCGACATCTTCGGGTAAGACCGTGTTTTCGGTGACCGCTCCGCGAAAGACGGATTTGCGCGCCAGATCTTCGGAGCGCAGCACGGTTCCCGCCGGGATATCACGATAGGCGACCACGACGGGAACCTTTTCGGCATCGGCATACAGATCGCGTTTCAGCGCGTCCACTTCGTCCATCTTGCTGTTGATATAACGAGCGGTCAACCAGAATGCCAGCAAACCGGCGATGATCGAAACAATCAGGATCAGGATCTGGGTCATATCAAATGATTTGGCGGCGGCATTTTCTTGCGCATTATTTTGCATCATCATGGCTCCGTAACGTTTTGTCGTTTAGCGTTGTTTTTGGACGACGGTCAAATGGGTTGCGGCCCCGCCGGGACCGCGTGCCGGGCGGGCGCCAAAGATCAGGATTGCGCCGTTTTTCAGGTAAACACCGTCCGTGACCGGTTTAACGGCTGTGTTTGCCGGTGTTCCGATGGCATCTTGCCAGCCATCATGGCGTAAGGAACTGTCGAACGATGCAGCTACTGTGGCGGTATGGGCGTTCACGGTGGCAGAATACATCGTCAATCTCGAACGGTCAAGTTCCATGGACCATTGGATCGCGGCGCCGGCATAGACCGGCATGCCGCTCGGCAAGCGGTTGGCGGTCGGGTTTGCGCGGCGGTCCGAGGGCTGGAACCGGACGACTAAAACACCGGCCTGACCGTTCAAGGCGAAGATTAAGGTTCGTTTCCCGTTGGGGTTTGCGGTTGGTGTTCCCAGGATATGGCGCGCGCCGATTCGCCAGAGGGTATCGCTTGTATCCAGGGTTCCTGCTTTTTTGTGAGCGATCATATCCGCGCGCAATTCGTTGAAATCGATTTCGTAATGGGCTACCCGGGCATGTCCGTGCGCGCCGTTCATGCGTGCCGGGGATTCATACAGGGTTTTACCTTGCTGTTCGCCTGCCAAAATCGCCGCAGTATCGCCCGGTTGCCAACGCAAAAAGATTTTGGCGGTTGCCGGCCATAACGCGGCGACCAGCAACAGCCAAACGACACCGACGGCGATAGCCGCGACCTTACGCAAGCGTTGTCGCCGGTGTCCGCTCGGCAGGTCGACAAAACTTTTGCCGGAGGGCGTCCGTGACGTTCTGTCGGGCGCGGTTTGGCTGGCGTCTCGATAAAATAAATTAGGTTGCATGCGCTGTCTTTAAGGTTGCGATATTAACGAATGCCGCGGGTATGAATCATCCAGACTTCGCCGACCAGATCGATACTGTCGGCGGCGTAAATCAGGTTACGGAAGACAGGCGCCGGATCGACGTAACGGACCGCATCGCCGCGAACCATCTGAAACAGGTTTTGGGGTGAAGGATGGGTGGCCATGGTCGACACCGGATTGGCGGGAAGGAAAACATTCAAAGTATCCGGTTCCGCGACGCTGGGGATTGCCAGCGTAAACTCGCTGGCCCTGGCATCCAACGCGATATCGTCGCGCGAATAACGCGCTTCGTCCGCGCCGGCATCCCAGTCCTGGATGAACGAGGCGTCGGAAAGGACCAGCGATTCTCGCATTGCATAGTCGCCGGCTCGCTGTCGTGCCTCGTGCATGGCCTCGGTATGGGCCCTGCCGAGACGTGCGATATGCAGCAGTCCGGTCAAGATGACCATGATCACCACCATGGACACTACCATTTCGGCCATGGCTTGGCCCGCACGTTGGTTTGGCGGATCGGATATTTGCATGTGGATTGTTCTCCGGTTCAATGCGCCCGCCGGGTGCCCCCGCTGGATCGGCCGGGACCGGGGCCGCTCGTATAGCAGGTGTCGCTGTTTTCTTCCAGCCATTCACTGCCCCGGCGGCGGAAATCCGGATCTTCCCAGGTTATCAAAGCCCGGCAATACCGGCAACCGCTCTCGAGCGCCGAGGGACCTTGCTCCTCGTAATCAGGTAAATGGTTTTCGATATGATCGCGCCAATCCAGATTAAAACTGCCGCCCGCGGGCGCCGACGAGGCATCCATCGGAATCAAACGGACGTCTTCGAAAGCCGGCAACACGATCCCGTGAATGTCAACCCGTTCGCCATCCAGGGTTCCAAACGGTTTTGCCGCTGCAGTCCAGGTGACTCCAGCGGAATCGGCGCCGGGTGTCAAACGATCCGCTTCGGTCTCGATCCGGATCGCGACATCCGCGCCGGCTACATCGTATTCCGGGTAGACCGGACCGACCACCGGAAACCTGCTGTCGGACGCGAAAACTTCCCATGCCGACCAGATCGCAGGATCGTAGGCGTACCAGGTGGCCTCGATTTCCAGGATAGAATCGTCGATCGCGGTATCTCCCAAATCCCGTTCGGACCGGATTTCTTGCATGGCATCAATTGTTTCCAGATCATCGATGAATGTCCAGCGCTGGAGACCGAGCCCGAAAATCTCGCTATTGATGGGCGAGGCGCGCGGTAACTCTTGCGGAAGCGGTGGCCACCAGCGGTAATTGGTGTAGTTATCCAAGAGTCCGGGTTGATTGAAATAAAACCAGCACCAGTCCATGCCGTTGACCGCATCGTAAAAATCCGGATGCAACAGGATATGGCCGCCGGTCCGATCGTGATAACGCTGCATATTATCGGGCGCCGCCGCAATGCCATGGGCGCATAGCATCTCGAGCATGTTCGCATAGTCTTGCCAGGCGTTCTCGAAAGGTTCGGGGAACAGCAACTCGCCGTCTTGATTTACCTCGGCGGGGTAAGCGCGACGGACGGTCTCGGCGGGTTCCCGCAAGTACTCGGTAAAACGCGAATTGACGTAAATACG
>PXCX01000194.1 GCA_003565195.1 PVC group bacterium
CCACAATCCGGCCGTCATCTTTATGTCTGAAATGCTGTTCCGCCGCGCCACACAACGGAATAGCCAGCACGACCAGACCGATAACCCCGAAAACCTGAAATGCAAACTCAAACCGTGCCAGCGCCAGCACCAGTAAAATTCCCGGCAGGGTTCCGACAGTACCCGAAGCTACCGGTGCCAAACCCAGCCCAAATCCGGTCGCAAACATCACGGCAGTACGACGCCACCGATCCCGACAATGTTCCAACCCCATACTCCGCCATTGCATCATTCAATCCTCCCTGCAATCCAACACCCGACACACCCCCGCCCGACACACAACACACAGCTCTTGATTGCTTGCACAGGCTATTCTGTCGGCGGCCACGGAGCGCCGTTGACACGGCGTAATGTCCGGATCCGCGAAATAACCGGTCGCACCGCAGCGGATTGCGGGCTGTCAACGCTCAGCACCCTCAGCGGCAAATCGATGAGCGGCGTATAATCGCTGATCGGTGAACCGCGCAAAAACAGGTATCGGACCGGCATTTGCCGTAAGGGTTTAATATCCTCGATCCCGGTGTTTTCCATGTGCAGCCTCGTTAAATCGGGAGCGTTCAAGTCCGTCAAATCGCGCACCCCGGAACCGGAAATCGACAGCACACGCAGCGGCATACCCTCGGTGAATGCCAGATCGCGAATCTGCGAGCATTGATTGATAAAAAGCGCCTCAATAATGGCGCCACGCAACGGACTCAAGTCACGAACCCCGCTATCACTCAAGGCAAGGCGGCGCAACGGCATATCGCGCAGCACACTGATATCGGACACTCGGGTACCCGACAAATCGAGTGCCTGCAACGGCATTCCCGTCAGCAAGGACATATCGCGAAACTGTGTGCGCGCCAGATTCAATGACCGCAATTCCATCCCTCGCAAAACCGAAAAATCGAACACCCCCGTATGAGCAAGGTTCAACGTCCGCAACGACATATCTTGCAGCACTGAAATATCCTTGATCTGGGTGCCGGCCAGGTTGAGTTCTTCAAGCGGCATACCTCTGAGTTCACGCAGGGTAAACACCCGGGTATTCTCAAGCTCCAACCTACGCAACTCAAGACCCCGCAATCGCTGAATGTCGCGAACCGCGTTATTGTTCAGATTCAATTCCTGCAACGGCATATCGCGCAATAGGTTGAGATCGGAGAACCCGGATCCCGGTAATTCCAGCTTGCGTAGCGACAATTGTCGCAAAAACTGAAAATCGCGGCTGGAACAACCCTCAATGATCAACTCCGTCAATTGATTCAATCCGGCCAAAACCGACAGGTCGCGGATGTCGCCGCCCCGGCATTCCAACACGCGCAGCTGACGCAACGGCGCCAGCGGCCCGATATCGCGAAGCGCCGGTGAATCGATCGCCATCCCGTAGGCACGCTGACTGTCATCGCGTAGAACCCGGATTTCGCGGGGGTCCAAACCGGGATTCCGGTTTTGAAGCATTTCGACCACGGCCACCAGGTCATGATCGTCTACCGCACCTTCCAAGGGCGTACTTTCGCGATTGTCATCGCGTACTTCCGCAGGCTGCGGTTCCGCGGTTCCTTCCAACGCCTGCAAAACAGGCGCCACACGCGTGAGAAACCCGGTTTCGGCATACGTTTGCCGAAAACGAGCAAGCCATTCAGGCAACGATATCGCGATCTTTTCGCGATCCAATTCGTCTGCGGCGCGACGGACGGCCACGAAATCCGGGGGTCGCGCCTCAATACCCAGCGTTTGAAGTAAGCTGATAAATTCGCGGCGAGCAGCATCTTCGTCAAGTTCCCGATTGGCATGCTTCGCTCGCGCCGCCAAGCGCGCGGCCAGCAACGAATGTGTCTTCTCAAAACAATTGACGGCTTGCTCAAAATCCCGTTCTCGATACGCTAGCCGGCCGGATGCCAAAGCCACATCATAACGTTCGGGATCACCCAGCCGTCGCAGATATTCTTCGGTTGCCAGGTCTTTGACTTCATATTCGAATTCCACCTGGGCGCCGCCTTCCAATCGCTGTTCCAGCCGCAAGCGTCCTTCGCGAACACCCCGCACGTAATAGGTTGATTCTCCCCGCTCTAAAACAATGGTGATTTCTTCACCAATCTGCGATTTAAAAGTTGCCAGTACTTCTTCATCCAATGCCAACGCCGATTGCAATACCGAGGCCAGTTCATTAAGTTCATCCTGATGATACGCCAGTTCCGGTTCATCAGCGCGCAACGCCAAATGACTCAGTGCATCGTCGACCGAACCAGTCAGCAGGATGTCGCTCACGTCGTCGATTAAACTATTGAGCCGCTGGGCCGACACCTGTAACGCCCGTTCGCGTGCAGCTTCATAAGCTGCAGCACGCTGTTGCATTTCGGCGGCGTAAAATTGCAATCGTTCTTCAAGCGCCTCCTGCCAGGGACCTTCATAATCCAGAGCCATGGCAGCCGCCTCGCGAAACCGTTCCTCCCTTGCCAGCGACTCGATTTCCTCCCTCAGATTTTGCCAGGCCTCCTCAATGGCGCTCTGGCGGCTATCGCGCAAACGGACGATCGCGTCTTCGGCCATTAAAGAGTATCGGGTTCCCCGAGTCTCTTCCGCTACTTTGCGAAAACGACGAATCGCTTCGTCATATTGACCGGGATTTTCCCGTTTCCAATCGATGACATACGCATACAAATCCTTTGCGTCCGTGTCGGGAGTCGAGGTTTTATCCGTGTCGGGCTCCGTAGCGGGTTCCGTAACGGTAAACGGCTCCACGGGTAACACAGGATCGACATCCACAGACAAAGGTTCGGGATGAGATGGACGCCGTGATTGCACCCACAGCAATGTTACCAGCGCCATTATGACAAAACCGGCCGCCGTAACACGAATCCGCTGAAACCAGAAACTCCGAAGTTGCTGAATATGTTTGCGTTGTTCGTATGCTTGGGTCAGGCGACACCTTTTATCGCATCGCGTCACCGTACTTGCGCCGCTCGGCGGAAACGGGCGCATCGGTAAATCGCCGTTTTTTACACGATCG
>PXCX01000276.1 GCA_003565195.1 PVC group bacterium
GATCCGTCGATCCGGTTGCGGCCTTCATTTTGTATAGCCTGAACGGATTCGGGCCGCCGGCCCAGTAAACATAGCCGCCGTCATAAACCGGCGATGACCATGACCAGAAATCGACATAGGATCGAACGCTATTGGACCAAACGATGGAGCCATCGGAAATATCGTACGCTTTGATGATTCCTTTGGGGTTTTCACGATCGCCATACGCGAATACGAGACCGTCGTCCAGGGAAACCGCCGGTTGCGTATTACGGTTAAGACCGTTGGCCGATGCCCAAAGCAATGTGACCGCGTTGGTATCGATGGAACCCGACCAGATATCCATATGTCCGGGGCCGCCACGAAACTGGCCCCACGGATCCGGCGCCGCCATGTTCAACACAATCGGTTCAGCGGGAACGGCATTGGTCAGTAGTTTCGGATTAGCGTCCCAGGGTCGTTGCCAACCGTCCCAGTCGCCGTTTGATAACACGCGATCCGACATGCCAACCGGCGATGAAGTCCACGCAACGCCATTGCTGCTGTTGAAATAACCCCACCATCCGCTGTTTTCGGTATGGTCGACACCCTGCTCACGCGCATATCCGTCTTTGTTGAGGTCGTAGTAAAATGCATCGACGGCTAATCCCCATCCCCAATCCGTATACTCCAGTTCCAGGCTGCGGTCCGCATGGCTGACCGTAAGCAGCATATCTTCGCCCGTGGCCTCACCGTCCCAGCGGTAACCCCAGGCCAGAACTTCAGGATCGAGTCCGTCGTTCCATGAAACCACGAACGCCGCCTGGTTGCTGCCTTCGCCGACCCAGTACTGAAGGTCGTCAAACGTGATGGCGCGGGCGGCAGCGGCGGATATAATGGTCATAATGATACATGTCGCGATTGCCTTGAACTGTTTTGTCATTCGCTTTATTCCTTTTTGGTTGCTGGTATCGCGACGCGATCCAGCGCCTGCTTCTTGTGTCATATTCTTGCGGCCAAAAAAAAGCCTTCCTGCTTCCCCCGCGAGGGGAGCAGGAAGGCTTTGCGCCGGCTGGTCCGGCTGTTTAACCCATTGCCCCCTCTTGCGGAGGGACTCCGGTTATTCCCAGCCAAACACGTCTTCTGACTTCCGGCATCCTGCCTAACGTCCGTCCTTCTGCTGCGCTTGCAGCATGGCTTAGCGGATTTCGTAGCCGGTTACAGCGGCGCGACCGTGCCCGATTCTAACGGGCTTCCGTTTGTTTCGCTGGTAGTAACTCTTTTCTTTGCGTTATGAAATGAATGGCTCGTACTATGACACAGAAAAAAACGGATTGCAAGTATTTATGTAATTTTCTGAAGAAAAAACGAAAAAAGGGGGACAGACAATTTATGGTCGCGCAACCATATCATTTCCCGAAAGCGTGTTCAATACCGTTTTCGACTTGATTTTTTTGGCGATAAACGGTATCAAGGATATTTGCAAAAGCAAGGAGGCATACTTGTGAACCATAAAAACGAATCAGCTCGTGATATTCAAGGCCGCGGTTTTGCTGACCGGCTGTTAACCGAAGAGGAAGCCGCGAAGATATGTGATGCGGCGCTGGCTGAATGGCCCGTCGACGGCAAGAAAGTCTTGTTGATCATTCCTGACCATTCGCGGACCTGTCCGCTGGACATGATGTTCCGACTTCTTTATGAGCGCTTGGCCGACCGGGTAAAAACGCTCGATTTTCTGGTCGCGCTGGGAACCCATCCGCCACTGAGCGAGGAACGGATTTGCGACCGGGTCGGCATCACGGTACAAGAATGGAAAACCCAATACCCGAAAGCACGTTTTTTCAATCACTTATGGAAAGATCCGGACCACTTGGTCGAGGTTGGTCGCTTGACCCGTAACCAGATCAGCGACGTGACCGACGGCATGTTCGAGATGGATATTTCGATCACCTGCAACCGCATGGTCCTTGATCACGATATCGGCATTATTGTCGGACCGGTTTTCCCGCATGAAGTCGTTGGTTTTTCGGGCGGCAACAAGTATCTGTTCCCGGGGATTTCCGGACGTGAAATCATCGATTTCTTCCATTGGCTCGGCGCAGTCATCACCAATCCGGTGATTATCGGCAACAAATGGACGCCGGTACGCCGGGTCGTCGATGCCGCGGCGCAATTGGTATCGATGGAACGACGTGCCTTGTGCATGGTGGTCAAAGGCGAGGATCTGGCCGGCTTGTATTACGGGACGCCGGAGGAAGCCTGGTCGGCAGCCGCCGATTTGTCGCGCGAGATCCATGTCGAGTATCATGACACCCCCTACCATACCGTCCTTTCTTGTGCACCGCCAATGTACGATGACCTGTGGACCGGCGGCAAGTGCATGTACAAAATAGAGCCCGTGGTTGCCGATGGTGGGACGGTGATAATTTATGCGCCCCATATCAAGGAAATATCCGCAACGCATGGCAGGGAATTGCACGAGATTGGCTATCATACGCGTGATTTTTTCCTTAAACAATGGGAAACATACAATCATTATCCCTGGGGAATTCTTGCCCATTCGACACATGTCAAGGGGATTGGCAGCTACGATAACGGCGTGGAAAAACCGCGCGTGAATGTGGTTTTGGCCAGCGGGATTCCCGAGGATGTCTGTCGGCAAGTCAACCTGGGCTACCGCGATCCGGCAACGATCCGGATCGAAGATTTCGAGAACCGGCGGAACGAGGGGATTCTCTGCGTACCGAAAGCGGGTGAAATCCTTTATCGCTGGCGCCATGCGCCGGCGGAATTGGGTGGGACGGAGTGAGATTGCCGGATACTCTTCACCGCTGGGCGGAATCGTCCGCCATCTCAGATCAAAAAAAGAAGAACAATTAAGGAAAGGAACCAATAAATGTCGAAAAAAGCGGATATCGGATTAGTCGGACTGGCGGTCATGGGCGAGAACCTGATCCTCAACATGGAAAGCAAAGGGTTTACGGTGGCCTGTTTCAACCGTACGACCAGCAAGGTGGATGATTTTGTCAATGGCCGAGGGAAAGACAAAAAAATCATCGGTTGCCATAGTCTTGAGGAATTGGCGGCCAATTTGGAGCGTCCGCGGAAAGTCATGTTGATGGTCAAAGCCGGCAAACCGGTGGACGAATTTATCGAGATGGTCATCCCTTATCTCGAAAAGGGTGATATCATCATTGATGGCGGCAACAGCCATTTCCCGGATACCATTCGGCGGACTAAATATCTCGAGGAGCAGGGATTGCTGTACATCGGCACCGGAGTTTCGGGAGGCGAGGAAGGCGCGCTGAAAGGGCCGTCGATCATGCCCGGCGGCAGTCCGGCGGCCTGGCCGTCGGTCAAACCCATCTTTCAAGCCATCGCGGCCAAGGTACAGGACGATGTCCCGTGTTGCGATTGGGTCGGCAATGATGGCGCCGGTCATTTTGTCAAAATGGTACATAACGGGATCGAATATGGCGACATGCAATTGATTTGCGAGGCCTATCACCTTATGTCGGCGGGCCTTGGCATGTGTGCCGGGGAAATCCACAAAGTGTTTGTCGAGTGGAATGAAGGCGTGCTGGACTCCTATTTGATCGAGATCACCCGCGATATTTTGGCCAAGACCGATCCCGAAACCGACAAACCGATGATCGATGTCATTCTGGATACGGCCGGCCAGAAAGGTACCGGCAAATGGACCTCGCAGGCGGGCCTTGATCTTGGCATCGGTATTCCCCAGATTGCGGAGGCGGTTTTCGCGCGTTGTTTGTCGGCGGTCAAGGAAGAACGGGTGGCGGCGGCACCTCTGCTGACCGGTCCCAAATCAGGTTTTGAGGGGGATCGTACGGTCCTTATAAAACAATTGCATGACGCGGTCTACGCATCGAAAATTTGTTCGTATGCCCAGGGCTACCAATTGTTACGCGCCGCGGCGGCGGAATACGGCTGGGATTTGGATTTCGGCGGGATCGCGCTGTTATGGCGCGGCGGTTGCATTATCCGGGCACGTTTTTTGGGGGACATCAAGAAAGCATTCGATCAAGACCCCAACTTGGCCAACCTGTTGCTGGATCCGTATTTCAGTAAAATCACCGCGGATACACAAGCTGCCTGGCGTACCGTAATCAAGACGGCGATTGATCTTGGGATTCCTATTCCGGCCATGAGCGCCGCGCTGAACTATTACGACGGCTATCGGTCCGAACGGTTGCCGGCGAACCTGTTGCAGGCGCAGCGCGATTATTTCGGAGCGCATACCTACGAGCGGCTGGATAAACCGCGGGGTGAATATTTCCATACCAACTGGACCGGCGCCGGCGGCACCACCAGCGCCCAGACTTATGTGGTCTAGCGCGGTGCCGCAGGTTCCAGCAACGGCGCCAATCGGGCGCGCAGCTCGCCGTCGACGTTGCGCGCCTGATAACGTGCCAAACGTTTTTGTTGACGCTCGATAATCGCTCGCCGCAAGGAAAGATCGCGAACCAAACGGTCGATCATTTCGGCAAGCGCGGGATAGTCTTTGCGGCTGACTAAAACGCCGCTGCCATCCAGGGTTTCCGGGACGGCGGCCGCGCGGTAAGCCAGAATCGGCAAGTCAAAAACCATGCTTTCCATCAGGGGAATGCAAAAACCTTCGTGTTCGCTCATACATACGAAAACATCGGCCACGCGGTACACGGCATTGAGCGCGTTCTGGGGAATACTTCCGAGGAAATGAACATCACGCAGCCGCCATTCACGGGCCAGCGACAGCAACCAGAAATAGTAACGTTCCATGCCGGACCACGATCCGGCCAGCAGCAAACGCGAATGCGGGTTAACCGCTTTTTGATAGTGCGCGAAAAGAGCCAGCAGATGTTCAATCCGCTTGTTGGGAACACACCGGCCGACAAACAGAAGGTTTGTCCGGCCGTCACGGAAACGGCGTAAATACGAGCGGTCCGGCGGTTTATTGAGCGTGTTGAAATCCAGCGCCAGCGGAAAAACAGCGGGTTGCGAATATCCCATCGCAACCAGTTCGCGTGCGTTGAAAGCGCTGTCCGCCAAGACGATATCGGCGGTCGGCGCCAGCGCTTTGACCTGTTCGCGGCCGCGCGCCAAGTCGAGGGCCATGGCCGGTTGAAACCATCGGAAATAATGCGGTGGCGTAACGTTGTGATACAGAATAATTTTGGGACAGTCAAGCCCGGCATAACAGGCATTGGAAGCGGAACCGATCGATAGATGCAACAACACCACGGCACCTTTGGCACAGGCTGCCGGCGCTTCCGAGAGGTCGCGCGCCCGCGAACGCCATTCGGGCAGAATCCGCCGTTTTTCGCAAAATATATCGGACTCATAGCCCCAGGCGCGGAAGAAGGTTTGCAGAACCCGTGCTTCGTTGCTGATGGCATCGCTACGCGCATAACCGGCGATGAATTGATGAATGGCCGTGACGGTCATGAGGCTTTGGTTCAAGGCGCTTCCGGTGGTTTCAAGGCGTTCAGATCGATCCCCTCGCCCTTCAGTTTCCGGTATACTTCCTGATTGGTCGGATCCTTTTGGAAGCTTCTTTTCCAGTATGTGACCGCTTCCCCGGTTCGATCCAGGGCGTGCAGTGCATCGCCGACATGCTCGATGATGACCGGGTGATCGGGCGTCTGTTCCAATGCGTGCCGTAATGTTTCCAACGCTTTCTCGTATCGGCCTTGCTGATAGTAAATCCATCCGAGTGTATCGATATAGGCGCCGCTCTCAGGCTCGGCATCCAGGGCAACCTTGACCAGCGTTTTGGCTTCATCAAGGTTGGTTGCCTTTTCGGCCCACATATAGGCCAGGTAATTGAAAGCCTCGTGTATTTGGGGATATTTTTCGATCGAACGCCGAAAATGACGTTCAGCGTCCGCGAAACGTTCGGCGCGTTCATAGGCGGCGCCTATCCAGAAATCGAAACGGGTCGGCAAACTGAATTCGTCCGGATCCATACGTTCCGCGATGGCCGCGGCCTTCTCCAATGCCTGCACAGCCTGCTCGTACTTTTCGATGGCGCTATACGCCAATCCACGAAACATCCACGCCACGGCATCGTTGGGATACTGCTCGGTTGCTTTAGCCATGACGATGGCTGCTTCCTCGGGACGGTTTTCACTGAGCAACAATCGGCCGGCACGTAACCAGGCGACTAACGGAGTATCCGCCATCTCGACTACTTGCAGGGCATAGGGGATGGCGCGCGCAGGATCATCGCCGCTTTCATATATTTGTGCCAACCGATCGGCAACCGTCGCCGGTTGTTCGGCGGCCTCCGGCCAACGCTGCAAAGCTTCACGCGCCTTGTCGTGATGTCCCAGCCGGGCGTAAACCAGCGCCGTCGTTTGGTGGATTTCAAGATCGTACGGCTCAAACTCCTGCAACGTTTGCAGGGGCATCAAGGCCTCGTCAAGATGCCCTTGCGAAATTAAAACGATGGCAAACTCCCTCAGAAAAAATATCAGGGCCGGATCGCTGATGTCCTGCTCTATAGCCTTTTCGACAATGGCCAGCGCCGCCTCATGATCGTCAGTTTCGATTGCCGACATAGCCAGTCCGACATAGGCCAAGGCGTTATCAGGCGCGCTTTGTAACGCGTCTTTAAACCATTCCCGGGCATCGGGGGTATCGCCCGCACGCAACATCAGAAAAGCCAATCCGAGCGCCGCTTGTGAATCGTCGGGATCCAAGCGCATGGCCTGCTTAAAATAGACACGCGCCTTCTCGCGGTATCCGGCGTCCCACAGAATACGACCCAGTTCTTGTTGCGCGTGCGCCGAATCGGCATGGTGCAAGGCGACCGATTGGATCAACGCTTTGGCAGTTTCGTCCTGATCCAGCGTCACCAGTGATTTGGCTGCCAGGACAACCAATTCGAGGTTTTCCGGCAACAACCGTGCCGCCTTCTCATACAAAACGGCAGCCTTCTCATGATTGTGGTCGAGACCCTGGAACAGCCGACCTCTTGCAAAGTATGCCATGGCCTCGGCAACGTCGTCATCCGATTGCACGACCGCCGTCTCAGGGGAGACCGCCGGCTGCGGCGGCCGTATCGAGGTACAGCCGCCTATCAGAACGGACACTCCCAGCCATGCCATGGTTCGCATCGTTGCCACCATCGTGTGCCGCTGCTTAAACGGGATATGCAAAGACAGGTTACTTGTTCTTGTGACGATTGGCACGCATCTGCTTGCGATGCTTGTGCTTCGACATCTTCTTGCGTCGTTTTTTCTTGATTGAACCCACGTGGTTTTTCCTCTCCTAACT
This sequence comes from PVC group bacterium, assembly GCA_003565195.1. Classification (GTDB taxonomy): domain Bacteria; phylum Verrucomicrobiota; class Kiritimatiellia; order CAIKKV01; family PXCX01; genus PXCX01. The sequence continues at coordinate 7,237 of PXCX01000276.1, forward strand.
TACGGAATCACCTTGTTCAGCGGCACTTCGATAATACCTTCAGCGCCATGATTTTTTAATGCCGGAATTAGATCCCGAACCAAACATTCCTCGATCACAGTCTCGACCGCAACCCAATCGGACGCGCTCAACGGGTTGACCGTTGGCGCATGCAACGAAGGCAGCAAACCGATAATCGCATCCAGATTCTTGCAGGCAACGTTCAACTTCAACAGGACACGGGTTTCCGCGGCCAGCGCACCCTGCAACAAAATTTTCAACTGCTCGATTTTTTGACGTTTCCAAGCGTCCTTCCACGCTGCGTGTCCTGCGATCAACTGGGTCGTCGATTCCAGTACCGTATCGATGATGCGCAGATTGTTAGCGCGCAATGATGAACCGGTTTCCGTCAATTCAACAATCGCATCGACCAGTTCCGGAGCTTTCACCTCGGTCGCACCCCAGGAAAATTCCAAGTGGACCTCAATCTTGCGTTCCTCGAAATAACGGCGTGTTAATCCGACAGCTTCGGTGGCTACCCGTTTGCCGGCCAAATCAGCGGCGCTCTGGTAGGGCGATGCGGCAGGCACGGCCAACACCCAGCGTACCGGCTTCAAACCTTGTTTGGCATACAAAAGTTCCGTTACCGCGACCACGTCCGACCCGTTTTCGGTAATCCAGTCATACCCGGTGATGCCCGAGTCCAAATGACCGGACGCCACGTAACGGCTGATTTCCTGGGCACGTAATAGACGAATCTCCAATTCCCGGTCATCAACCGTTGGAATGTAGGAGCGCGACCCGGCCTTGATGTTGAAACCGGCTTTACGCATCATCGAAAACGTCGCCTCCTGAAGGCTGCCTTTTGGCAGACCGAGTACGAGGCGCGATCCGCTACCGTTTTCTGAATCTTTGATCATTCCCGGCAAATCTCCTATTGGCGAAACGAAAACAGCTATTTTTATCATAAAACAGTTTGAATGTCCATGTTTTTCGGATGAGGCTCTGTCGAATAGGTTTGAAATATCGTCCGGTGCCTGATATGATGCCTGAAAGCAACTGATCCGCCTTCGCCAAGCCTATGGCGTGACGGGGCGAAGCGAAGGTTACCCTTGGAAAAGTCAGGGACTAAGACGAAGGCGGGAGGCTAGCCAGCTCCGCTGAATCATGAACGGGCACTATAAAATTTTGTTTATGCCGGCGGAGCGCAACGTTTATGCGCTTCCGGGAACCGTGTTAATGGAAGCAGCGGCACGGGCCGGAATCATTCTGCAAGCATCCTGTGGCGGAGCGGGCACATGCGCGCAATGCGTCATTCGCGTGATTGACGGTGAATGCAAGGCGACGGCAGCCGACGTTGAGGCGCTTGGCAAGGCGAAGGTTGCGGAGGGACATCGTCTGGCCTGTCGTGCAACTGTGTCCGGCCCGCTCACGGTAGAAGTCCCGCAAACCTCGCTTTTCGATGCAGATACCCAAATTCTGGTTGCCGGAGACAAACACGCTACGGCAGGGGTGGCCGGGTCGGCTGTTCGTAAAGTGTTCCGGCAATTACGGCCGCCGGAACATGGTGACGGGGTATCTGATGCCGACCGTTTATTGCAAGGGATGGCGGTCCGGCAGGTACGCTTGGATGTCCTGCGGAACTTGCCGGGCGTTTTGCGCAGGTCGAATTTCGAGGCGACCGTGGTTCAGATCGGTGAGGACGTGATCGCGGTAGAACCCGGCGATACCCGTGATCGCTGTTATGGTATGGCCTTCGATCTCGGCAGCACGACACTGGTGGGTACGCTGGTGGATTTATTGACCGGCAAGGAACTCGCGGTCACGGCACGTATAAATTCCCAGACACGGTTTGGTGACGATGTTCTTTCGCGTATCCAACTTTGCCGGAGCGAACCGGATGGTCTCATCCGTTTGCAAGAGGCGGTGGTCGCTGATGTAAACGATATGATCCGTGTTTTGCTTGCGGAAGGCGCTGTGGCGTCGGAACATGTTTACCAGGTGGCGGTGGCGGGCAACACCACGATGCAACAATGTTTTTGCGGAATCGATCCATCGGCTCTGGGCGAGCTGCCGTTTGTTCCGGCATTCAATCGCGGTTTATCAACGGATGCCGGCACGCTCGGCCTGCAGTTGCCTACCGCAGCCACTGTATTCGTTTTTCCCCAACTCGGCGGGTTTGTCGGTGGCGATACGGTTGCCGGAATTCTGGCTGCCGGCTTGGGAAAGGAACCGATAACGGCACTACTGGTCGACATCGGGACCAATGGCGAAATTGCGCTGGCGCACGGCGGTGTTTTAACGGCGACATCGGTAGCCGCCGGCCCGGCCTTCGAGGGCGCTCGTATCGTTCGCGGCATGCGCGCGACGGCAGGCGCCATTGAAAAGATCACCCTGGCAAAACATGGTGATCTGGAAATCAACATTATCGGGAACCGGCCCGCGACCGGTTTATGCGGTTCGGCAGTGATCGATGCCGCGGCCGAGTTACGCGACTGCGGTATAATGGACGAGACCGGACGAATCCTTGCGCCGGATGAATTACCGGCTGATCTATCCGTCGGATTGCGTGCCCGGGTTCGGGTGGCATCAAATGGCGAGCCCGCGGTAGTGCTGGCGCATTCCGGGGAAACCGCAAACGGCGAACCCATCTGTCTGTATCAGAAAGACGTCCGTCAATTGCAACTGGCCAACGCGGCCATTCGGGCAGGAATTGAATTACTGTTGCGTCGTGCCGGACTGACAGCCCGCGACCTTTCGGTGATCATGCTGGCGGGCGCCTTCGGCAATTATATCCGGCGCCATAACGCCGTGCGGATCGGCATGTTACCGCCGTTGTCGCTGGAGCATATCCGGTTTATTGGCAATGCCGCATCGCTCGGCGCCAAACGTGTACTGTTATCGAGCGCCGCCATGAATACAGTTCGCGAAATACCCCGAAATATGCATCATGTCGATCTATCCCTTGACGCGGATTTCCAGTTGGCATTCAGCGAAGCCATGCTGTTCCCCGATTCGACACGCATAACGGCCGGCTGTGGGCTATAGTTCGACCCGAAATGCCGCAAGCGCATCGATCTCGCCCGATATAGCCTGCATGACCTCAGCCGGAACCCGCTTATTAACCTTCATAATCGCCAGCGACCGGTTGGTGCGGGCATCATGCGGATTCCGTACATCCTCAATATTGATTCCACTGGCGGCTAATGCAAGACCGATTTTCCCCAGAATACCGGGGCGATCGTCATACATGAAATAAACGCTGTGACCGTGGGGTTCAAAAAACAGATTGTCGAATTCATCAATCCGGGTAACCATCAGACGTCTCTCGGCCACCGTTCCGCGCACGCTGACTTTTTGCAGAGCACGACTACTGTGGGAACTCAGCAAGTCAATCGTGATTGAACTTTCGTATCCCTTCGCCGGATCGGTCTCGCGGTCGATATATTCGATGCCCATTTCCTGCAGGTAGCGCAAAGCTTCACCATAGCTTAATGAGCGATCGAAGTCATCGAACAAAGCCGCCACCACGGGAACCAACAACCAGTTCGCGTAGGGCTGCAATTGACCGTAGAAACTCGTTTCAATGCGCTGGGGTTTCCCTTGGGACGGTGACAGTTTCAAGCACAGGCGTGACAGCAGGTTTGCGAGTTCGCAAAACGACTCGTCAAGCCCTTCCGGAATATCCCGGTTAACGATGTAACTGGTCACCCCTTTTTCGTCCAATTCGATCAATTCTTCCGCCGCCCGTCTTGCGGCCGCAATGTTGGCTTCACGTGTGCTGGCGCCCAGATGCGGCAACATGAGATCGCATATATCGGCCACGCTCTTGGGGCCGGGAGCATCTTTTTCATAAACATCGTTCAGAAAACGGATTCCCTTTTGGGCTTTGGCAACCCGTAAATCACTCTCGTTAATAAGGCCCGAACGGGCACAATTAACAATGATTGCACCGTCTTTACAATACTGCAAAAGATCGGACGCAACCATATTCTGGGTCTGTTCGTTTTCCGGAACATGAAAGCTGATGACATCGGCCTGGGCAAAAAGTTCCGGCAGGGTTACCAAATCGACACCCAACGCCGCTGCGCGCTCAGGCGCAATCACCGGATCACAGCCCAGCAACCGCACCTCAAACCCAGCCAGTCGTCGCACGACCATTTGCCCGATATTGCCAAGCCCAACCAAACCGACGGTTTTGCCCGCCAGTTCGCGGCCCATGAATTTGCGCTTTTCCCACTTGCCGGCCCGGCACGACGCGTCAGCCGGCATAATCCTGCGCATATCCGCCAAGACCATCGCCAGTACCTCTTCCGCCACGGCATTGGCATTGGCGCCCGGTGTGTTCATGACATCGACACCGCGTTTGCGGGCATGTTTGCAGTCGATCGTATTGTAGCCGGCGCCGGCTCGGATCACAACCTTTAAACCAGGCAAACTGTCGATGATCTCCGCAGTGACCGGCTCACTCCGCACAATCAACGCGTAGGTATCCGGATAAGTGGCGCAAAGATCGGCCAAATCAGTCGAGCAATCGCTGACTACCTCGTAACGACCGTTGGCGGTCAGCAACTCCTGGGCCACCCCATCCAGTTTGGTGGCGATGAGAACTTTCTTCATGGCTTCAGGGAATTAAGTATTGAATTTCCGCATCGCCGCGCAATTTTTTTAACAGGGATTCCTGGTGTTTACGGTGCGCTTGTTCCTGCAGTCGACCGGAGATATGATCACGGACTTCCTCCATCGGCGCTTGGCGGGCCGCTTCAGCTTCAATGACCTGGATGATATGATATCCGAAATCCGTTTCGACAATGTCCCCGACAACGCCCGGTTCCTGACTGAAAGCGGCATCTTCAAACGGCGGCACCATCTGGCCGCGGCCGAAAGCTCCCAGATCGCCGCCACGCTGGCGGCTGGGGCAGTCCGAATGGGCTTCCGCAAGTGCAGCGAAATCAGCGTCTTCCTCGGTCAGCTGGGTACGAATATTTTCAAGCTCGGCACGTTTCGCTGCACGCGCTTCGTCATCATCCGTCTCGTCGACGCTCAGCAGGATGTGGCGCGCCTGAACCGTTGCCGGCATCTGAAATTCATCAATATTCTCGTCGTAGTATGCTTGCAGCGCTTCCTCACTGGGTTCGGCAACCGTAAGATCGTAAGCCGCCAAAAGATTTTCATACATCAACATATCACGGACCGCATGCCGGATCTCTTCCGATGTCTGGCCGGTAAGCTGCTCAATACTCTGGCCTGGGGGAATCTGCTCTTTGAATTCCGCCAGTTTGGCTTCGATCTCGGCATCAGAGACACTGATCCCGCGTTGCTCGATCTCGCGCTGGATCAGATGCTGGCCAATGGCCATCTCCAGCATGACGGGAATTTGTGCCTGCCAAAATGAATCAAGCTGTTCCGGCGGTATCTGGTCGCGGTAAGGCGCGAAACGTTGATCGAATATGGCGCGAACTTCCGAGACCATAATCGGGACGCCATCAACCTTGGCGGCGACGTCTTGTTCGGCTGGCAATTCCGCCGGCGAGTCCGGCAGTTGCTGGGCGACAGGCGGTTGCGGCACAACATCGTGATCATCCGGTATCGCAGTCTCCGGCTCGGCAGCCTCGCCCGGCATGACTGGCGGTGGCGGGTCCAGCGGGGGGTCCGTGGGTCCGCATCCAACCGCGAAAATTCCGGCCAAAGCAATCGCGGCCGATAGGCCGCAGAGTTTTTGCATGATTGTGGTCATCTGTTTACTATCTCCTTGGTATTGGTTGATATGACGGGTTAAGAAACAAATATATATGTATGGATAAAGTACGAGTATAAGCTGATTGCGCTTATTCGTCAAGCGCCGAGTAAATTGCGCTGAAGTTTTGCCATAAGCATTTTGCCAAGCCGGCGTGTCTGTTTGCACCGCAGCCGTAATGCATCGCCAGATAGATATTTGTGTCCCTATTCTGACCGACCATTTCGCCCCTGCGGACCGATTAAGTTGGTCGACGAAGGGTATCCGAGTAAGGGTTTCGAGGAAGTGTGCGTTTAAGCGTACGGTTAAGCGTCCATAGCGTGCGAAGCCACACTTACTCGCCTTCTTAACCGCCACCC
>PXCX01000279.1 GCA_003565195.1 PVC group bacterium
ATGGTGTTGGCGTTGGTCTATGGCCTGCTTGGCGCGGTGCGTCATGCTGTGGTGGCCCCCATCCCGAGGGCAATGGGGTTCGTATTGTTGCTGGCGGCGTTTCAGTATGCGGCCAACAAATTCATGGGCGCCGGCCGCAGTTTAATGACGACCACGCCGAGCCGTCTCTCGTCGCCGGCATTCCTGAATACGGTTGCCATGGTGCATGCCGTGGTGGCTGTCGTCTCGCTGGTTGGCGGTATTCTGCTGAGCGTGCAGCAGCGCAGTTTCACCGTGCTGATATCGGCGTTGATCGTGGCGCTGGTGGCTTACGGGATCGCTGCTATTTCACTGTATCCCGACCGGATCAATGTCACGGTCGACTCGGGTGTCGGCGCCGGCGAAGAAGCGTTGGGCATTCTCTCGTTCATTATCAAGCTGGTGGTTCGCCTGATTCCGTTCGTGTATGGTGTCGGCATGATCATCGGCTCCCTCGCATTACTGGGCGCCTGTCTGTCGCGACTGGGGCCGCAAGGCTACAGCCTGCTGGGACAGCAGGGCAGTCGGTTGCTGCTGTCGGCCGCTGCGTTCCCGTTGCTCGGTTATCTCTTCTTCGTGCTGTACCAGTTGACGCTGGATGTACTGCGTGCGATTTTGATGATTCCCGGGAAACTCGATGCATTGAATAAGCCTAAATAAGGGTTTTCGGCTTGACAACGCAAACGGTTTGCATCATAATTTGAATTCGTTGCAGGCATACCGGTGCAAGCACGAGGATCGCAGGGACCGTTAAAGAAAGCGTGTCCGGCACGGAACGAAGTATGGAAAATCAGCAGGAAGCACAACATTTTCTTGATTATTGGAAAATAATCCGTACGCGTAAGGAAATCATTCTGCTGTCGTTCCTGATTGTGGTTGCGGCCGGTACGGCAATCACGTTGATGTTGCCGAAAACCTATATGGCATCAACCAAGATTTCGGTGCGCCGTGAATTGCCTGACGTGGGCGTGTTTGATGCATACGATCGTTCTCCCGGCCAGCGTTACGATCCATTTTTCCTGCGTACCCAGTTTGAGATACTGCAGTCGCGCCATATTCTTCACGAAGTGATCCGTCAACTGGGGTTGCAGGAACATTTCGGACGGGCTTACCATCCGGAAGGCGAACCCTTGTCGTTGCCGGAAACCTATACGCTGCTTAAACGCAGCATGCGCGTGCATCAATACCGCGATACGAACCTGATTGAAATCCAGATATTGCGTGATCGTCCCGAGGAAACCGCCCGCGAGGATGCCGCCCGGATTGCCAATAAAATCGTCGAAGTTTTCCGTGACAAACGGATGGAGGTGTCGCGCGACGAAACCATGCGTGGTCTGCGGGCTTTGCGCGCCGCTTTCGAAGCCCAGAACCGGCGGGTGGCGGAAGCGGAAGCGGAATTGGACCGTGTTCGGCGTGAACTGGGGATCAGCACCATCGGCGGAATCGAGCGGGGACGTGTCAGTCCGCTCGATAAATCGGAGCTGGCCCAGTTGGAGATGAAACGGATCGATTCCCGAACCCGAAAAATCGACAGTCAGGCCCGCCTCGAACAGTTGCAGCAATTGGACGGTCGCGAATTGATGTATGCAGCCGCGCATATCGTCGGCGATCCCGATTTAAGCAAAGTGCGCGACCGTCTGGTGGATAGCGAATCGCAGTTGACTCAGTTGCGTGAGTCATATGGTGATCGCCATCCGGATGTCCAGCGGTTACAGGCGGCAGTACGTGATCTGGAAGCGAAAGTCGCGGACATCCTTAATGGCATACGAATCGGTTTGCGGACCGAACTCAAGATTGCGCAAGCCGATTATGACAGTATCGAAGCCGAACTGCAACAAGCGAGGGAGGCCGATATTATCGATGAATCCGAGCGTTTTCTGCCTTTCATGAATGCTGAACGTGAAGTGTCGCGACAGCGCCAGATTCGGGAGGCTCTCGAAATGCGCCTGGTCCAGGAGGAGATCGAGGTTGATTTGCCGCGGACCCCGGTGGAAATCATCGATGCCGCCGAAGTTCCCAAAGAAACCGATTGGGAAAAACCGAATATACTGGTCAATGTTTTGCTAAGCATTTTCCTTGGTTTGGGGATGGGGGTCGGATTGGCGTTTTTCGTAGAGTACCTCGATACATCGATCAAATCGATTGAAGATGTCGAACGCTATATCGGGGCTCCGGTCGTGGGCATCATTCCGCGAAAAGTGCGTCCGTTAAACGAGGAAGGACTGGAAAGTCCGCATGCCGAAGCGTATCGTGTGTTGCGGACAAATCTACAGTTCTCGCGTAAATTCAACCATGGTCGCACGTTGAGCGTAACCAGCGGGGGCGCCGGCGAAGGGAAATCATTGTCGCTGTTCAATCTGGCATACGTTTGTGCCGGTCTGGGAGACAAGGTCCTGGTTGTGGATTCCGATCTTCGCCGGCCGACGCAGCACAAACTGTTCGGTATCTCCAACCGTTCCGGACTGGCCGATATTCTGCTCGGCAAAACCGAGCTCGATGATGTCATTAAGAAAACCGAACATCAGAACCTTGATTTTCTGCCCAGCGGGCGGATGGTCGCGAGCGCGCATGGTTTATTGGATAGTGTTTGCATGCGGGATCTGTTGCGCCAACTGAAGGAACGATATCGCTACGTATTTTTCGATGCGCCACCCATTCTGGGGGTCAGTGATGCCGCCGTGTTGGCAACCGAAACCGACGGCGTATTGATGGTGGTACAACACAGCAGTTATCCCAAAGCCGTTTCGATGCGGGCCCGGGTTACGGTTGAAAATATCGGCGGCAACCTGGTTGGGGTTGTGCTGAACAATATCAACATGTCGCGCGAATACTATTATCCTTACTATGCAGCCAGCCCGGATGCGATGCGTGAACCGGAAACCGATCGCAAGGCCGGCGCTCGCAAGGGAGTGGAAAAAACCTGATGATTGGATTAACGGGCAAAACCATGGTTCAGCAGGTGGCGGTTGGCGATTGTCGGCGGTGGCGTTTGCTAGGGCGTGTGG
>PXCX01000002.1 GCA_003565195.1 PVC group bacterium
AACAATACAAAAAGAAAATAGGAATGAGGATGAGGAAAGGTGACGTCACGATAAGGTGGTGGCGGCGGTGGCGGATCGCTCGCGCTATAGACTTCCTGAAACACACGTTTGCCGAACCCATAACCACGCCAGGGACGCTGGCGGGCCAGCTCCCAGGTATGTTCCCAGACCGTTGTGCGTCCGGCGAATGTCGCGACGTCCTCCCGGTCGTCGAACCGGGGATTGATTGTTTCCATGTTGAACCATAGCAGAATCCCCGCCATCAGACAGGCAATGATCCAGACCGTCCGCCCGCGCCTGCCGCCGATCCAGATCAAGCCGGCCACGGGGAATGTCATTAAAAACGCAAGTTGGGGTCCCCGCGATGCCAACACAAAAAGATACGCCAGACAAACCAGCATCCCGGCCACTGCCGCCATCACGCGCGCTCCCGTCGCCTTGCGCTGTTGCGGGATCGTTGCCAGCACCAGAAAACATAACCCGGCCAGCGTGCTGGAAACGTTGCTGTGATTCAACATGAACGGTTCATACGCATGCGCCGCGACCAACAGGTCGCCGCGCAACACCCAGCCCAAGCGCACGAGATCGGCGGCCAGAACCAGGGTCAACGCCCAGGCGCTACAGGTCAGGGCCCCATATAAACGGTCGGAACTCCGGAGCCATACCGATACCGCGAAGGCTCCGGCCGGCAACCGTGCCAGGCGTAGAAAATCGCGCAGGGAATCCTGCCAGGCAACGGACAACGGCAAGGAAACGATGGTAAATCCCAGCAACACAAGAAACGCGAGACCCGCCGCGTTACCCCATACCGGTCGGCTTCGGCGCGCGTGGGGCAACGCGGCGACGAATGCACCCCACACCAGCAGATCGTGAATCGCTTTCGAGGAAAAATACCAGATCAGAAACGCGATCCCGATCCAAAGTACGTTCCGCGCCATCGTCGAACGACGCAACCAGGGGAGCCATGCGTGTTTTCTCGCTACCGGATTCATAAAAGCCTTTTCCGCAAAATTACACAAATTTGCGGGCATATCCCCGGACATCTCTGCCGCATCATGTGGCGCATATCAGACCGACCTCGGCCACATTCGATTGCGGGTATAAACCCGCGTTGGAACATTCATCCGTTTCCCTGGATAGCAGAGCAAATTTCGCGGATCGTTGCAAGCATTAAGAAAGACGGTATCAAGAAAGCAGACAACGATAAAAATCGATTGTACGTTGCGCCTGATAATTCAAATCGAACCGTTCCTTTGCCGTCGCAAACGCGGCCGCGGCCATACGATCCCGAAGTTGCCGGTCGGATGCCAGCGTCAAGGTTTTTTCCGCCAACGTCCCGGGGGTCAAATCGGTAAGATAACCGGTCACACCGTCGTTTACCAGATGTGGAATAAAACCGTCGCGCCCGGCAATGACCGGCAGTCCCGACGCCATCGCTTCGCGAATGGTGCGGCAAGAGCGATCGGTCCCCGGTTTCGGGTAGAACAAAACATCCATCGCTCGATATGCAGCCACCAAATCATTGCCGTCCTGGTAACCGGCCATGATCAGGCGCTCGGCAACACCCTTACGCGTCGCAGGATCGGTCACACTGCGCCGGATTTCGTTCGCCGTTCCGCGGCCAACCAACAACACGCGCAATCGTGGTAACTCGTCGCACAATGACGCCAACAATTCAACAGCGAAATGCGTTCCCCGACTCCGCCGGATACGGGTGACCATCCCCACTACAAAGGCATCCGGTTCCAGATTCCAACGCTCCCTTGGGTTGTCCCCGCTTGAACCCGACGCGCTGAATCGTTCCAGATCGATGCCGGGTTCGACGACTGCAATCCGTCGCGGTTCGATTCGACGTCGCGTCAGCCGTTGTTGCGCCTCGTTCGTGATGACCACGAACCCATCCGCCGCCGGCCGTCGCGCCAGCCGCTCACGCAAGCCAAGTTCGCGACCGTCCGGATCGTAACAGGACCGGATCAACAACGGCGCCCGCGGCAGCCGGCGGCAGGCCAGCGCCGCGTAAATGTGAGCGCCGGCCATGTGACAGTGGATCACGTCAGGATTGACCGCTTTGATTTTCGCCCGTAATTCACGCACGCCATGCCGCATACTCGCCACGTTAAGATGTTTCGGCAAATTGGACTCGCTTACATTCACCCCGAATGCGCGAGCGCGCTCGGCAACCGTTTTTCCAGCGCCTGCCGGACTACGATCACATACAAAATGAATCCGTTGTCCGGCAACCTGCTGAGCGCGAGCCAGCAGCACGGACGGCTCGGACCGCTCCGTCCATTTCCAGCTGCTGAGCAGATGCAAGATGACCATGAAAACCCTTGATTCCTGATTGAGAGTCTAATCCGCCAGTTGGATGCGATAAAAAACACTTTCCGTTCCGTCCGGCGACGCCGGTCCCGTCCAGGTGTTGCGTGGCGGGGTCGCCGGCAAATTGGTCGCAATCATTTCATACCCCTGACGCGGCTCGGTGCTACGCAACAAATGGTAGCTGCGATCTTCAACACTTTCCCAGTGAACGGTTTCCCCGTCGTTTCCGTCGGCCGACACCAAACCGACAATGCGTAACACCGAGTTTCGGTCGTTGGGATCGGTACCGGCAAGATATTCCTGCCAATTGAGCATCCCATCACCGTCACTGTCCTTCAACGCGGCCTCCGCAAACGTCAGGCCGCCGCTTGTCAAATCATGCAGCGCCAACCACCAGTGAGGCGTTCCGGTGTTGTCCGTCACATCCGCTGCAAATTGCGCCTCCACGTATTTCGGCCCATTCATCAACAGCCATAATGGATTTTCGAACACATTGAAACCGTTCACGCTACCACTCCAGTTCGTGAAGTGATAATACTCATCCGGTGTCGCGGTCACAAGAACATTTGAACCGGCAGCGACCCATTGGTTCGAGGCATCCACGCTGCCGTTGGCGCCGGCCACCGGTTCGAGCCAGTAGTTGGTCGACCATTGCCAGGTCAAGACGGCATCGTTGGTGACTGTCATGCTGA
>PXCX01000249.1 GCA_003565195.1 PVC group bacterium
GCAACGTCCAAACGAAGAAATTGGGTTCTACCTCGGACCGGCGAACGGGAAAGGACATGTTCTAGAACACCGACGCGGACGCCGAGTCTCCAATCCAATCCATATTCGCCTTCTTGACCATCGATATCCGCCTGCGCGGTTCCAACGCCGGCCGACAAGTCAAGCCAGGGCATAGGTGCATGATCAAGTGTTACGCACAGACGACGTGCCTCTATTTCAAAGACATCGGCCGCGCGTAGTTCGCGGTGTTCACGTTCATAAATGAATCCTGCGGACCATGATCCCGGACGCTCAAATTGGAAAAGCGCGGTTTGAGGCGAATGCAAAATGGTTCCCGGCATGGGCCCGGCGCAGACCAGCACGGGAATCGACATAACCGCGAACCAACAGAGGATGTTTTTCATGGAATGACTCCTGAGACGATGTTTCATAATTTTCCCTGACGCAATGAACCGGTTTTGCATATTCTTTTGCCGCTTCAATTGCCACATGACTTTTCCTTTCTTTAAACTAGCAAAGATCGAAGCCATGAACAAGGATAAAAAATTCCACAAACAGGATGGTTTGACTTTTAACCATGGTTAATGCATAATAATTGTTTGTAATCAAGAATACACGCTTGCGTGGAGAGTTGGCCTGTCTTCGATCAATCCCGTTAGAGAGAAGGCCGGCAAGGCGAGAAACTTTAGTGACAGGGTATAATGGGTAGTTATGCCAAGGGATAAAGTCCGTAATTCAAGGATTCAGCGTCGACCGCCGAGTAATCCGGCACGCCAGAGATAGTAGAGCAACGTCATGAGGGCGGTCAAGGCTGAGGCGACATAGGTCAGGAACGCCGCGTTCAAGACGGCACCTGCGCGACCGGCTTCGTTCGAGTTTACGATTCCCGACGAAAGCATCAACTGTTTTGCGCGGCGACTGGCGTTCCATTCAACCGGGAGCGTTACGACGGCGAAAAGGACGGCCATCGAAAACAGCACGATACCTACATTAAACATCAGCATCGAGTTTAAGATAAACCCAATAAAGATGAAAAAAAATGAGGCACTACTGCCCAGTTGGGCCGCCGGAACGAGGGCCGTCCGTAAAGCCAGCGCCACGTAACGGTCGGCGTGCTGCAGGGCGTGTCCCGCCTCGTGGCAGGCGACACCGATTGCCGAAAGCGAGCGACCATGATAGACATCGGGTGACAGGCTGAGCGTGCGCGTCGACGGATTATAATGATCGGAAAGAAAACCGCCGCCTTGTTTAATGCCTACCGAGTGCAGTCCATGGCGGGCCAGTAAATGATAAGCGGCTTCAGCACCTGTCATTCCGGATTGAGCACGGACCTTGGCATATTTGGCAAAAGTCGACTTTGTGACGGCCGAAGCCCATCCCGCCAGAAGCAAGGCCGGCAGTAAAAACAATAGATACCGTAGATCGAACACCATCCATCCCATGGGGTTGCCTTTCAAATTTAAGGTTGTATAATTAAGCAATAATATGAAAGTATTATAAATCCGTTGTTGCTTTTGGTCAAGCATCGGGGCGGGGGGGCGCATATCACTTCCGTCGGTAATTTCGGTGTCGGCGCTTGATACCTGCGCTATGTTGAGTATACTGACAAATGACGAAACACCCAAATACCCAAGCACGAAAAAATGACGAAGTCGGAATGCCCAATACTATGCTTGAATTGGGCGCTTCACCTTCGGCCATTACGTATTCTGGTTTTCCTTGGGTCCTTGGGTATTTCGTCATTCGGATTTCCGGGCGCATTCCGCCTACTGAGCATAAGGTATTGATCCATTAAGGGAATGACGGACAGAAGTGATATGCGCCCGGGCGGGGGATCTGAATCTCGCGGTTTTTGTACACTTACACGCACTCACGCACGCATCAGCACCGGCAGCCAGAACCTGTGCGACGCAAGCGTTTGATGGAACGGATAAACGAAAAAAGGAGGGACGGCGAATGAAAACGATATGGGCAATGATTGGTCCGCCGGAAGTTATACTGATTCTGTTGGTTCTGTTGCTTTTATTCGGTGCCCGGCGCGTGCCGGATCTGGCGCGTTCGTTGGGGCGCAGCCTCAGTGAGTTCAAAAAAGGACGCGAGGATGGAGAAAAGGATGCTACTGATTCTTCGTCGGACTCCCAGGCAAACGATGGCAAAAGGGAAATTGATCACAAGTCGTAACGAAGCCGAACGCACAAGGTATGGTTGCAGGTTTGCGCGGGCTCGGGCTCGACGCCCCATCGAGTTTTAGGGAAACCAAAGAAAACCAAGATTGAACTCAACCCTGTATGGGATGGCGCCGCACTGAGGCACAGCGCTTTTAATGGCGCAATGCCTTCACTGTCAATTCCTACAGCCGCTTCGACCCTTTCTCAAATCCGTTTGGCGAGCCAGTTATTGGTGAGCCTCTGTTTCTGGTATGCAAACTTTTGTTTTGAGGTTTTGCTCGATTGGTGAGCCAGAAGTGAAGCTTTGCATTAATTTTCGAAAACATTGCGATGAAACGATTTTTATGCTTGGTGTTTGTCTTTTGGTGTGTCGTTGAGGCAGCCGTTTCAGCAAGTGAACCGGTTTCCATGGATTTGCGATCGGCAGTAGCGCGGCGGGCCACCGTAACGGCACTGGCGAAACGGTCTCAATCCCGTAAGCAGCAAGCGCTGACCAAGGCTCGGCAGATGGGATGGACCGTGCGAGGAACAACCGCTGACGGCCGGACGTTCGAGCTGATGGAACTGAATGAATTCGGCCGACCGATGTATTACATTACCATGAATGTCGAGGCGGCCATCTCGACCGCCGCCGATCAAGTCAGGAATATCGCGCCTTACCATTTGTCAGGAACGAATTTGATAGTCGGCGTGTGGGATGAAGGCTCGGTACGTTCCGATCATCAGGAATTTGTTTCGCCGGATCGCGTGGTCATACAGGATGGCGCCGGCAGCAACAATCACGCCACCCACGTGGGTGGTACAATCGGCGCTAAGGGCGAAA
>PXCX01000280.1 GCA_003565195.1 PVC group bacterium
CAGGCCGGATTTCCTGAACGCTGAACACCTGAACACTGAACGCTTTGGGCCGCAACAACTTAGACAGCCGCATGTGAAATGTTCGACTCATTTACTCAAACAATTCTCGAAGAAGGAGCTAAAGTATAAAGTCTTCCGTCGCCGTTACGCCAATTGATCGATGATGCTGACCAGCGGCATGAACATGGCGATAACGATGGTGCCGACGATGACCGCAAGAAAGATGATCAGAATGGGTTCGATCACCGAGGTCATGGCCTCGACGGCGGTATCGACTTCGTTATCGTAGGTATCGGCGACTTTCATCATCATATCAGGTAGGGCGCCGGTTTCTTCGCCGACCTGGATCATGCTGATCACCATACTCGGGAAAATCCGCGAATTTTCCATCGGGGTAACCATCGATTCACCTTCCTTGACGCTGTCATGGACCTTGGACACGGCTTGGGCGATCACATCGCTGTTGACGACTTCACGCACAATATTGAGGGCCTGCAACACGGGCACGCCACCGGTCATCAAGGTGCCGAGCGTCCGCGAGAAGTTCGACACGGCGGTTTTAAGGAAAAGTGGCCCGAAAATCGGCGCCCGTAGTTTAAAGCGGTCGAGACTCTGCGCGCCCACCTTGGTTTTCTTGAAAAATTTCGACCCGACGACAATCACCACAATTATGCCCAGGATAATCAGCCCGTTTTCCAGAATCGCGGTACTGGCCGCGAGCACGAACTGGGTCAGCGCGGGCAAGGGTTGATCGCCCAGCAAATCGGCGAAGATTTCCTCGAATTGGGGGACCACAAAGACCATCAACACGATCAGAATGGCCATTGCCATGAACATCACCACCATCGGATACACCATGGCGCCCTTGACCTTGTTTTTGGTGCGTTCGGCTTTTTCCAGGAAATCGGCCAGTCGCACCAGGATGGTATCGAGCGATCCGCTGGCTTCGCCGGCGCGCACCATATTGACGAAAAAACGGTCGAAAATATCGTCCTGCTGCGCGAGCGCTTCGGCAAACGTGCTGCCGCTTTCGACGCTATCGGCCATTCCGCCGATGGCGTTTCGCAGCTTGACGTTCTGCTGCTGACGCTGCAGCACATTCAGACTGCGCAAGAGCGGTAGTCCGGCGTTTTGAAGCGTTGCCAACTGGCGCGTAAACACCATCAGTTCCTTGGGTTTGACACGATTCAGGAAACCCGGCAAGGTAATTTCGGTGCTTAATCCGCCTTTGCCCTCTTTTTTCCCGCCTTTGGCAGCGGCCCCACCGCCGCGGCGGCCCGTCGAGAGGGTGACGTTGGTGGGATAATAATTACGTTCTTTAAGCAGGTCAATCGCACGCGCCTGGGTTTCGGCCTCGATTTCGCCACGGGTTTCCCGGCCGCGCGCGTCCATGGCAACATATTTGAATTTCGGCATAGTCGCCCTCCTGATTGCTTTGGCGGTTATTATGCGTCAAAGCACGTGGGAATGTCAAGCCGGCGGTCGACGCTTACGCTTTGTCAGCGGCGGCATCCTCTTCGGCGGCGGGCGGGACCAGGGCTGTCCATTCCAGCAGCGCCATGGGGGCGCCATCTCCGCGACGGGAAGCCGTTTTGATGATCCGGGTATAACCGCCGGAGCGTTCGCCGCACTGGGGCGCGATAGTTTCGAACAGTTCCTTGACGGCAGCGGGCCGGCGCAATGATGCGAGCGCCTGGCGACGGGCCGCCAAGGTCTGCCGGCGCGCAAGCGATACCAGTTTTTCGGCATGTCGGCGCGCCAGATTCGCCTTCGGCAAGGTCGTGACAATACGTTTCCGCTCAATCAGACTGCACACCAAGGCCGCGAGCAAGGCTTTGCGATGCGATGAGGTGCGACCGAGTTTTATACTTTGTTTACGATGACGCATGAATGGCTTAAGGGGTTGATGGGTTTACGGATAAATTGCAAACGGATTATTTCACGAACTATTTCTGGGTGTCTGCCGCGTTTTCGGGAGCAGCCTCTTCTTCGAGCGGGCGCATTAGATTATCGTCGAAATCCATGCCCAGCTCCAACCCAAGTTCCTGAACTTTGTTTTTGATTTCGTTCAGCGATTTGCGGCCGAAATTGCGGTATTTGAGCAGGTCGGCCTCCGACTTGCGCGCCAAATCGCCCACCCGGGTAATATTGGCGTTGTTGAGACAGTTCGCCGCACGCACACTCAATTCGATTTCATTGACGCTCATGTTCAGAATATGCGCGAGCTGCTCGGTATTAGAGGAGTTCATGTCGGAGCCGTCATCGAATTCAACTGACTTCGTTTCAATCCCGGCAAAGACATCCAGATGATGTTTGAGCACGACCGCCGCGGTACTCACCGCCTCACCCGGCGACGCGCGGCCGTCGGTCCATACTTCCAGCGCCAGGCGATCGTAATCAATGCGCTGTCCAACCCGGGTATCGTCAACCGTGAAATTGACGCGCCGGACCGGCGAAAAAACGGCATCGATCGGGATCCGCCCGATTTCCTGTTCCGCTTGTTTATTCCATTCGGCCGGGCAGAACCCGCGTCCAAGCTGCACTTCAGCGCTGATATCAAGCACCCCGTCCTTGGCCAGCGACGCGATCGGCTGGTCGGGATTCAGGATTTGGATACGAGCATCGCTTTGAAAATCTCCCGCCGTCACATCTCCCGGTCCCTTAACCTTGAGCCGCAGCATATGCGGCTCCCGTACACTCGTCTTGATCAGGACCTTTTTGAGGTTCAGCACGATATCGGCGACATCCTCCGTGACTCCCGTAAGGCTGCAAAACTCATGGTAGGCGCCCTGGATATTGACGGACGTAATGGCGGCGCCTTCAAGCGCGGATAGCAACACGCGTCGCAGGGCGTTCCCGATGGTCGTCCCGTAGCCGGCCTCAAAAGGTTCGGCAATGAACTTGGCATAGTTTGCACTGGCCGTGGACGTATCACACACGATGCGCTGGGGCATCTCGAATTTACCGATTCTAGTAGGCATATTTCATCACTCCTTATTTGGAGTACAATTC
This sequence comes from PVC group bacterium, assembly GCA_003565195.1. Classification (GTDB taxonomy): domain Bacteria; phylum Verrucomicrobiota; class Kiritimatiellia; order CAIKKV01; family PXCX01; genus PXCX01. The sequence goes on from PXCX01000280.1 coordinate 3,013, forward strand.
AACAATTAAGTTTTCACGGACAAACGGCGCAATTTCCTCGCGAGTCGGCTCATGCAGGACGTCGCCGCTGAACGTTTCACTGTCGAACGAGAACCATGGCGCCGGTTCCAGCGTCGACGCCTCGATATTCAATTTGACAGCTTCGCGGGTGGCGGCATCGTCCCGGACGGAGACCCGATCCCCTTTTTTGAGGATCCGGGACGGGATATTGCACGGCCGACCATTGACCAGCACATGTTTATGCCCGACGAACTGGCGCGCGGCACGACGCGAAGGCATCACTCCCATGCGATACACCAGATTGTCGAGACGCAGCTCCAGCAATTGCAACAACCGTTCGCCGGTAATGCCGCGCCCCCGCATGGCGCGCTCGAAAAACAAACGGAACTGGTCTTCCTGCATGCCGTAATGACGCCGCAAACGCTGTTTTTCGCGCAATTGCATGCCATAATCGGACTGTTTCCCGCGGCCACCGCGGCCCAGATGCATTCCGGGCGCTGGTTTTCCGCGTTCAATGGCGCACTTGGCCATATGACAGCGGGCGCCCTTCAGGAAAAGTTTCATGCCTTCTCGCCGGCATAACCGGCAGGATGGTCCTACATATCTACCCATGCTTACGTTCTCCCCTTGAAAAACGGTTAGACGCGCCGCCGTTTTGGTTGCCGGCATCCGTTATGCGGCACCGGAGTTACATCCTTGATAGCGGTCACGTTCAATCCCGCCGACTGCAAGGCGCGAATGGCCGATTCGCGGCCTGCACCCGGACCCTGGACACGCACTTCGACTTCATGCATTCCGCGTCCGACCGCCTGGCGGGCGGCTTCCTGGCCCACGACCGTGGCCGCGAACGCGGTGCTTTTTCGCGATCCCTTGAAACCGGCGCGCCCGGCGTTACACCAGGAAATGACTGCGCCACGCAGATCGCTGATCGTTACATGCGTATTGTTAAAGGTGGCCAGAATGCTCACTATTCCGACGGGAACCTGGCGTGCGGCGCGTCCCCTGCCGGGAGTGCGCGCCGGCGCCGCTTCCGGCACGTCGCTTGCCTGCGGTTTAGTGTCCGCAGCGATCCCGGGTACGTCCGTCGAACCATTCTGCGCCGGCGCTTGGTCCGCCGGCTTGCTATCGACTTTATCATCCATGATTTGGTTGTCCTCGTTCATCTACTTGGCCGTTTTTTTGGCAGCGCTACGGGCTTCCTTGCCGCGCACCGCGCCCACGGTGCGTGCGGGGCCCTTGCGCGTTCGCGCATTCGTACTGGTCCGCTGCCCGCGCACGGGCAACCCGCGTTTGTGGCGCAGGCCACGATAACTGCCGACACTGACCAAACGGCGGATATTCTGGGCGATGTCACGCCGCAAATCACCTTCTATCCGGTAATGGGTCTGTAAATAGTTGGTTATCGCCGTCAATTCTTCATCGCTGAGATCATCGGCGCGCTTGGCCGCATCCAAACGGACACCCTGCACGATGGCGCGGGCGCGCATCGGACCGATACCGTATATGTAGCGTAACGCATATTCAACCCGTTTACGACCCGGAATCTCTATCCCCATTATTCTCGCCATAACCGCGTTCCTCGTTGCTTTATCCCTGTCTCTGTTTGTGGCGCGGATTGTCGCAAATAATCCGTACAATCCCCTTGCGGCGGATTACCTTGCACCGTTCGCATATTCGTCTGACCGAGCTCATGACTTTCATGGTCTTATCCTCCTCAAGGCGCGAAACAATTTAATCTATCATAACGTTTGCGCTTTTGTCCAGCCTTTTTTTCGGCGGTCATTGGCAGTCCGCCAGCGAAAGGATTTCAGGCGGTCCCTCCGCGGTTACGGCCACGGTGTGCTCATAATGCACGGACGGCAACCGGTCGCGGGTACGGACCGTCCAGCCGTCACGGTCGGTCGTAACTTTCCAGTCGCCCATATTGATCATCGGCTCGATCGCCAGGGTCATCCCCTCGCGCAAGAGTGACCCGCGGCCCGGCTTGCCGACATTGGGTATTTGCGGTTCTTCATGCATATTGCGACCAATCCCATGACCCACGAAATCGCGGACGGGATGAAATCCGGCTGCCCGCGCCGTCGATTCGATGGCATGCGATATATCCGACACCCGATTTCCCGATCGTGCCGCATCCATGGCGCGCTTGAGCGCCTCACGGCCGACGGCGGCCAAGCGTTGGTGTTCGGCATCGCAAACCCCGACCAGAACCGTCCGCGCGTTATCGCCTACAAATTCTCCGTAAATCACCCCGACATCAATGCTCACCAAGTCGCCAAACACAATCCGCCGGCTACCCGGAATGCCATGCACCACTTCCTCATTAATCGAAACGCAGATCGTTCCGGGATATCCCCGATATCCGCGAAAGGCGCTGCGCGCTCCCTGCGCACGAATCAATTCTTCGCCATAGACGTCCAGCTCGCCGGTCGTCACATTCGGCGCAACCGCACGCGCCAGCGCTTCAAGAACGCCGGCGGCGATCCGGTTGCTTTTGCGCATGCAGCACAATTCCTCGCGCGACTTAATCGTAATCATGAGGCGTCGGCCAAGATCAAATCACGGATTTCAGACACCATGACATCCAACGGCCGCGCCGAATCGACGGGTTGCAATCCGACTTCGCGTTCGTAGTAGGCAATCAAGGAGGCCGTTTGGCGTTCGTACACGTCGAGTCGGTTGCGCACGGTCGCCTCGTTATCGTCGGGTCGTTGCACCAGGTCGCCGCCGCATGCATCGCAGCGGCCTTCACGTTTTGGCGGAATATTGACGACATGATAGGTGGCGCCGCAATCGCGGCAGACACGCCGTCCCGCCAGACGCGCGATCAAAACATCACGCGGCGCCTCAAGCAGGATAACCGCGCGCAGGCTTCCGCCCTGGTCGCGCAAAAATTGCTGAAGCAAACGGGCCTGTTCCTCTGTTCGCGGAAAGCCATCCAGAATGAACCGCCGCCGGTCGGGCGTTTCGGCCGTCATGGCTTCCGCCACAATCCGGATCATGACCTCGTCGGGAACCAGATCGCCGCGCTCGATGTACGGTTTGGCCTCGCGGCCCACCGCGGTTCCGGTCTTGATCGCTGCGCGCAACCGGTCGCCGGTCGATAAATGGCGGTATCCGGCAATCTCGGCCACCCGACTGCAAACCGTCCCTTTGCCGGATCCGGGAGCGCCCAATAAAATCACAATTTCCATCTTCAATAATTCCTGCCGCGCCCGCGCAGTTTACCTTTCTTGAGGAAACCGTCATAATGGCGCATTAACAATTGCGATTCGATTTGGCGCATGGTATCGAGCATGACACCGACGATAATCAGCAGACTGGTACCGCCGAAAAAAGATGATATCATCCAAGGCACTCCGAAAAGACGAACCATCAGAGTCGGGATCACGGCAATAATCGTTAAGAACAACGCTCCGGCCAGCGTGATCCGTGTCATGGTATGATCGAGATAGTTCGCCGTGGCACGGCCGGGCCGGATGCCGGGAATGTAGCCGCCGTATTTCTTGAGGTCATCGGCAATACGGACCGGATCGAATTGGGTGGCAACCCAGAAATAGGAGAAGAAAAGGATCATCAATCCGAACAGGAACATGTAAAACCAGGATTCCATATGTAATAAATTCGCCAATTCGGCGAAAAAAGTTCCCGGCAAACGGTTCAATATCGGCGCGGGAAACATCAGTAGCGCCTGCGCAAAGATGATCGGCATGACGCCGGCATAATTGATGCGCAACGGCAGATAAGTGCTCTGGCCGCCATAGACGCGACGCCCGATAACGCGCTTGGCATATTGCACCGGAATTTTACGTTGGCCCTGCGTGACGAACACCGTTCCGGCGACGACCATCAACAATAGCAGGATAATGAAGACCAGCTCAAAGACGCCAAAGGTTCCCGCGCCTTCGGCACCGGTCATCAACGACCAGACGGCAAAGACCGCGTGCGGCAGCCGGCTGATTATGCTTATGGTAATAATCAAGGAAATTCCGTTGCCGACACCACGCTCGGTAATCTGTTCGCCCAGCCACATCAGCAACATCGTGCCGGCCGTCATGGTGATAATGGTCATGATCCGGAACGACACACCGGGATGCTGGACCAGCGAATGGCCGATGCCCAGCGCAGCCGGGTTTTCCAGCGTCATGGCCATGAACAGACCCTGCACAACACATAATCCCAAAGTCAGGTAGCGGGTATACTGGGTGATTTTCTGCTGCCCGGCCTCGCCCTCGCGTTTGAGCCGTTCGAGCGCGGGCACGACGGTCCCCATCAATTGCATGATAATGCTGGCGCTGATATAGGGCATGATGCCAAGCGCACCGACCGCTACATTACGCAGCGCGCCACCGCTGAACATATCGATAAGACCCAGAAATCCACCGCCGACCGTACTTTCGATTTCGGCAATAACTCTCTGCAACGCCGCCGGATCGACCCCCGGCGTAGGCACGTTGGCCACAATCCGGCAGCAAAAAATCAGGCCCGCGGTAAACAGAATACGTTGCCGTAGCTCGGGAATTTTGAAACTGTTGGCAAACGCGGATAACATAGAAAAAACCGGGTTAAGACTGGGTTAAAGGATTTCGCAGGTTCCACCGGCGGCTTCAATCTTGACCCGCGCTGCAGAGCTGAACGCGTGAGCCTTGACCGTCAGACGCCGACTCAAGTCGCCGTTGCCAAGAATTTTGATCCCGTCGGCGGGCCCGTCGGCGAGCCCCGCGCGTTTGAGAGCGGCGGGATCGACCTGGTCGCCATCGCTGAAGCGTTCCAGTCCGGCGACGTTGATCGTAAGCCAGCGGCAACGGTTCGGGTTTTTGAATCCGCGTTTGGGCAGGCGACGCAGCAACGGCATCTGGCCACCCTCGAAGCCACGCTTATGTTTGTGACCTTTACGGGCCATCTGTCCCTTGTGACCGGCGCCGCAGGTTTTACCGGTACCGGACCCCGTACCGCGGCCGACACGTTTGGAAACGCGTCTGGCACCGGAACTGTTTGTTAGACGATGCAATGCTACCATGAGATAATGTTCCTACTTTACAATCCCGCGCTATGCCCGGCATACCTTCGCGGGCTACGCATTTCGAATCATTGATTAACCGCCATCCGCCGCGCGCCCAGGATTTGATCCTTGGACCGCAACTGTTTCAGTCCATCGACCGTCGCCTTGACCGCGCTGAGTTTATTGTTGCTGCCCAGCGATTTGGCCAGTACATCCTGAATGCCGGCCAGCTCCAGCACGGCACGCACACCGCTTCCGGCAATAACCCCGGTTCCGGGAGCTGCCGGCCGCATAATGACCCGGCCACCATCACAGGCGCCGATGACTTCATGCGGGATGGTCTTTTCCCACATTACCACCGGGAAAAGCGCCTGCCTGGCAATCTGATTGCTCTTGCGGATGGCTTCGGCGACTTCGTTGGCTTTACCGAACCCGAAGCCCACATTCCCGTTCCGGTCACCCACGACCACCACGGCGCTGAAACTGAAGCGGCGCCCGCCCTTGACGACCTTGGAACAACGATTGATAAACACGACCCGCTCTTCGAGTTCCGGCGTCATCTCGTCCGATCCCCGGTCGGCGCCACGGCGTTGTTCACGCGCGGGCCGACGCGGCGCTTGTTTCCGCAACTCTTGCCGCGACTCCCGCGGCGCTTGTTTCTCGTTTACATCCGACATAGTTTCCTTATCCCGTTTGATCGCTGCAAGCGTTTGTTATCCGCGTTTTCATAAGCGCAATCCGGCTTCCCTGGCGGCCTCGGCAACTGCCTTGACGCGCCCATGATACATCCGCCCGCCACGATCGAAGACCACGGTTTGGATACCCTTCTCGATCGCCTCACGGGCGGCGTTCTGACCGAGCCGTTTGGCCGCCGCAAGCGTTTTGCCGGCTTCGCCGCCATCCAGGCTGCGACTGCACCACGCCATCATCGTCATGGCGGTTTCGTCATCGATTAACTGCAACCTGATCCAGCGATTGGATACGGTGACACACATACGCGGCCGGCTGGCATCGCCAATGACCTTGCGACGCAACCGACGGTGCCGGCGCTTACGGAAATCCTTACGGCTATTAAGTTTGCTGGCCATGAACAATGGTGCTCCTGTAATCTCTCAACTCTTCTCAATCAGGCGACGGTTTTGCCGGCCTTGCGACGGACGCGTTCATCGACATAACGCAAGCCCTTGCCCTGATAGGGTTCGGGCGGATAGTAAGCACGAATGCGCGCGGCCACATTGCCTACCTGCTGCTTGTCGATACCGCGAACCATAATTTTTGAATCCTTGACTTCAATCTCGATCCCGTCGGGCGCATTAAAGACCACGGGATGCGAATAACCGACCGTCATCGTCAGTTTGCGGCCTTCCATCGAACCGCGGAAACCGACGCCATGCAATTCGAGTTCACGCTGGTACCCGCGGGTAACCCCTTCAAGCATGTTGGCCACCAGCGACGCAGCCATTCCATGAAACGCACGCGTTCGCTTGATTTCGCTGGCGCGCTCCATGATGACGCGGTCGCCGTCGATACGACACTGTATCCCTTCGGGCAATTCAATTGCTAATTCGCCTCGCGGCCCCTTGACCGCGACGCGCCGCCCATCGACCGTCACCGTCGCTTCCGCGGGAACTGGGATGGGTCTACGTCCAATTCTTGACATGATCACGGTTCCTTACCGGTTTTCACCAAACATAACAGAATATTTCGCCGCCGGTTTTGTTGCGCCGCGCCTCGTGATCGGTCACGATCCCGGCCGAGGTACTTACAATGGCGATTCCCAGGCCGTTGAGGACCTTGGGCATCTCGCCCACCCCGGCATAGCGGCGACGCCCGGGACGGCTGATCCGGCGCAATCCGCGCAGCAGCGGTGTCCCATCCGGCGCGTATTTGAGAAACAGACGCAATTTGCGTCCTGTCTGCTCGCCTTCATCGGTATAATCGATGATATACCCTTCGCGCTTCAGAATTCGGGCAATTTCTTTTTTAACGCTCGAATACGGCAACTCCAACATCTTGCGTCCGGCCGAACTGGCGTTGCGGATGCGCGTCAGCATATCGGCAATTGGATCAGACATACTCATCGTTCACTCACCTCCGAAGTTTTCACCAACTGGCCTTCACAACACCCGGAATACGCCCGCTCAGGGCCATCTCCCGAAAACAAATGCGGCAGAGCTGAAAGCGTCGGATATACGCACGCGGTCGACCGCAGTACTGACAGCGATTATATGCGCGCGCCCTGAATTTCGGCGCCCGCGCCGCTTTAACTACTAAAGATTTCTTTGCCAATCTTATTCCTCCTGCTATCGTCGGCGCGCATGGCCGTGCTAACCGACGCTGAATGCGACGTTCACCCGCTATCTTCGGCGGCAAACGGCATACCCAATCCCATCAACAACTGACGGGTGCCCGCCGCATCAATGGCGGTCGTTACAATGGTGATATTCATTCCCTGAACGCGTTTGACGTCGTCCGGTTCGATTTCCGGAAAGACAGTCTGATCCTGCAACCCGAAAGAGTAGGCGCCACGCCCGTCAAATCCGGTGCGGGCAATCCCGCGGAAATCGCGGATGCGCGGCAAAGCGGTATGGATCAGGCGCTCCATAAAATCATACATTCGATCGCGACGCAATGTCACTTTGGCGCCAATCGGCATTCCTTCGCGCAATTTAAAGTTCGAAATACTTTTACTGGCTTTGATCAACAGCGGTTTCTGCCCGGTTAAACGCGCCAGATCGGTGGTGCAGGCATTCATCGTATCGCGGTCGACCGTGGTATTGAACCCCATATTGACCACCACTTTACGCAATCGCGGTATCTCCATAAAATTTTTGCAGCCCAACGCATCGCGCAACGCAGGCGCCAACTCGCGCTTGTATTTTTCTTTTATTCCCGACATGTCAATTCTTTCTCCCGCTCATCGGCGCGCCCGCCGTGGACGCTTACGCATCGAAGCCGTGACCACACCGTTTACATTCACGTCCGCGTCCCGCACCCTCCGCGAGCGGACGGCGAGCCACCCTCACGCCACGCTTGCATTGCGGGCAATACAACATCAATTTACACATTCTGATCGGTGATTCGCGAGTTACGATGTCTCCCTGGGGGTTTTCCTGAGTTTTGCGTGTATGCCGTTTCACAAAATTCAGCCCTTCAACCAACGCCGTCCCGTGCGCCGGATAGACCTCCAGGATTTTCCCGGTGCGTCCCGTACCAGCATTGCGGCCACTGATCGCCAAAACCGTATCGTCTTTCTTTATTCTCATGGTCGCATCTTTCCCGGTTACAGCACTTCAAGCGCCAACGAAACAATTTTCATGCATTTACGATCGCGCAATTCACGCGCCACCGGACCGAAAATCCTGGTTCCCAGCGGATTCATTCGCTCATCGACCAGGACAACGGCATTATTATCAAAACGCAACACCGTCCCGTCGCCACGCCGGATAGGATAGCGGGTGCGCACAATCACGGCACGATGCTGCGTGCCCTTGCGCGCCAGACCGCCCGGCTGGGCCTCCTTGACGGTAATACGAATGATATCGCCAACCGCCGCGGTCCGCTTGCTCTGACCCAGCACACGAATGCAACGCGCCCGGCGCGCACCGGTGTTATCGGCCACTTCCACATCGGTTTCTTCACAGATCATAAACGTTTATTCCTCAATCCCTAACGAACTTACGCCTCAAGCATCACCCGCGGCGCCCTTCGCCACCACTTCAACCAGACGCCAGCGTTTCAAACGGCTGATCGGACGCGTTTCGGCGATCCGGACACGATCCCCCGCCCGGGCGCTATTGTGCTCGTCATGCACGTGATACTTTTTTGTCAAACGCAACACCTTACCATACAACGGATGCCGTTTACGACGTTCAACCGAAACCACGATCGTTTTCTGGTTACGGTCGCCGACCACCACCCCGGTACGGGTTTTGCGCAACCGCCGTTCCATAGCATTATTGATCATCATATCTTTGTCTCCGTCTTGGCCGCGGCCGCGCGCCGTCTTTCATGACGCAGCGTCAAGATGCGCGCCACCTCGCGCCTGGCGCCGCGTAAACGCAGCGCTTGATCGATCTGACGCGTCGCCTGCTGTACCTTCAGGTTAAAAAGTTCACGTTTCGCCTGGGCAAGTTGCGTCTCCAGTTCCTCGTCCGGCCATGACCTGATTGTCTCGGTTTTCATTCGTGGTTCCCTATAATCCGCGACGTTCTTTTCTCAGCGCATCACAAAACGCGTTCGAATCCCCAGTTTAGCTGCCGCCAACCGCATCGATTCGCGTGCCAGCGTTTCCGAAACGCCACCCAACTCAAACATCATGCGCCCGGGTTTCACTACGGCCACCCAATACTCGGGCGCGCCCTTGCCTTTTCCCATGCGGGTTTCCAGCGGTTTTTTGGTTACCGGTTTATCCGGAAAAATCCGTATCCACACTTTGCCGCGACGTTTGATGTGGCGGTTCACCGCCACCCGGCAGGCTTCGATCTGGGTGGCTTTAACCCAGCCGCGCCCCAGCGCCTGCAAACCATACTCGCCGAAGGCCAGCGTATTCCCGGACATCGCCGTACCCTTGCGGCTGCCACGCTGGACCTTGCGGTGCTTTACCCGTTTAGGCATTAACGGCATCTGACTTCCCTTTCCCCGCCTGCGGTGATTCCGGTTTACGGCATATCCAAACTTTGATACCGAGTGCTCCGGCGGTCGTACGCGCCTCGGCAAAACCATAATCGATAATTTCACGTAACGTATGCAACGGTACCCGGCCTTCCTTGTACCATTCCGTACGCGACAATTCAGCGCCTCCCAAGCGGCCGCCAACCTGGATTTTTATACCTTCGACATGCAAATCCATGGCCGTTTTGATGGCGCGTTTTAGCGCCCGCCGGAAAGAAATCCGGCGGCAAAGCTGCAACGCGATATTTTCAGCGACCAGTTGGGCATGGGCGTCCGGTTGGGGCACATCCCTTACGTCAATGAAGACCTCGCGACCCTCGGTCAATTTCTCAACCTCGCCTCGCAAGATTTCGGCATCTTTACCGCGTGGCCCGATGACGACCGCCGGACGCGCTGAATGAATTGTCACTCGTAACCGGTTGGCATACCGTTCGATGATCACCTCTTTGATAGCCG
>PXCX01000061.1 GCA_003565195.1 PVC group bacterium
CCTTAGCGCTTCCGGTCGGAAACCGGCAGCCTTGAGATAGGCCCGCAACAGGGTTAGTTGAAGTTCCAAATCGTCCGGCGTGGTGGTACCCCGGAACACAAATGCATCCGGTTCCACGCCGAAACTCCAGCCGACATTGCGGCCGGCGAACATGCGCCGCAAGACATCCGCGGAGTGTTTGACCAATCCGCCGCGGATGAGGGTTTCGGATGCCAGCAGGGATAAACCGGTTTTGCCTTCAGGTTCCGTCAATTGACCGGCCCCGATCCGTACCACCATTCGAACGACATTCGATTCAAAATCGGTGGTCTTGATGTTGACCCGGATGTTGTTGTCCAACCGGATCTGGTGAATGTCCAAATCATCGATATGGCGTTGTTGGACTACCTCTCCCGGCGTGTCCGGAACAGGGTAGCCGAAGGCTACCTCCGCCGGATCTTCAGGTGGATCGACTGGCTCCTGCGCGGAGGTGCGGATTGTTGACAGGATCGTATCTTCAGGGTCGTCAAAGGCGACGTTGCCCGTGACGAAAACAAAACGATGCTCTTCAGGGAATGCCTTCCGCAGTGCTTGCAGACAATGATCGATGGTCATTTCGTTAAGGATCGGGCGCATGAGTTCCTGTTCGGTTTGTGGGTGCATAAAGACCCGGCCGGTTGTCAGCGAGGATATCAGCGATTCCGCCAGCCTGCGTGAGTTACGGGTCGATGCACGGCGCGCGCGGTTTTCGAGGTTGTTTAATCGATGGGCGCGGATTTCCTCCAATTCACTTTCATGGAAGCCGTGGGTCAATGCCCGGCGCAGTTCACGTTCGGCAAGGGTTAACGATTCGGCCCATTTCTCCGGTTGGGTAATCAGGTCGATCGAAGCGTTACGGACAAAATCAAAAAGATCGTAAACGCTTGCCTGGCCGCGTGAAAAAGGGGCATCCTCTTGTTCTGCCAGAGTCTCCAGTCGCCGGCTGATGATTTGAAAGGCGACGGATCGCGTCAGTGCTTCGCGGCGTCGATCCAGCGTATCCGGTTGGGGAGTCAAGGGGTGGACCGCTTGAATCGATACACGCGTGGCCGGCGCTTCGGTTTCGGTATGCAGTCGGGCAGTGATTTCGCGCTGTATCACCTGCCCGGGATTTGGCGTTTCGACAGGCGGATGCCTTGCGGCGAAACCATCGAAATGTTGTTTGATCAGGGGTTCAACGATTTCGGGCTGGGTCTCACCCACGACAATGATCACCGCCCGTTCGGGGCGGTACCAGGCGTCGTAAAATTCGCGTAGTTCATCGCTGCCGGTTGACCGGATCACCGATTCGGTGCCGATCGGAAAACGTTCGGATATGATCGATTTCGGCAAAACGAACGCATACTCGGCTTTTGCCGTACGGAAACGCACGGAATCGCGTGTCCGTTTTTCGCTTAAAATGACACCGCGTTCCGCGTCAACTTCCTCTTCTGCGATGATCATCCGATCGGCGAAATCACGTAAAACCAATAAGGCATCGCCGATCGAACCGGGGTCGGTGTCGGGTAACTCGATCTGGTAGGCGGTACGATCGAAAGTGGTATAGGCATTGGCGTCGGGACCGAAACTCATTCCCAGGTTCTGGAAGTATTCCACCAACGTGCCGGCCTCGAAGTTTTCGGTTCCTCGAAACGCCATATGCTCGAGATAATGCGCCAGACCCCGTTGGTCGTCACGTTCCTGTAGTGAACCGGCACGAATAAGTAACCGCAAACTGATGCGATCCCGCGGTTCGCTGTTGGGCATGATCGCGTAGCGTAAACCGCTGGACAATTCGCCGAAGGTTACGGTTGGATCCGCCGGCAAATCACTGTCGGTATACGGTTGCAACGGTGCAGAAATCGCGGTCGACAGGGCGGCCAGCAGGACGATGGCGGTAACCCCGTAAACCCGGCGGTGACGGACCGCGGACGGCAGAAAGTTGGCGACTGTATTGGTGTCCGACCCTAACCGTTCGCGCTTAACCGCAAAATCAACCAATACCGCCAGTGCGGCGGAACGATAAGCGTTAAATATCATGGAAATTTGCCTGGATTTATGTTTGCAGTGTTTCAAAGATTACGAATTTCATTGAGCATGACGGGCCAGGCTTGTTCGGCATAAAAACGGTGGCCTTCGGAACCGACCACCAAATGACAATGGTCGCCGGCGTTTGCCGCGCGGTAAATCGTTTTAAGATTCCGAAATGCCCTACGGGTGGCCTGGATCGGGAAAAGGGTGTCATCCCGTCCCGCCACGATGACTACCGGGTGCGGCGCGAAAAGTCCCATTATATCCGACATTTCGGCAACCTTGGCCAGACCCGGGATGTAATTGTCAGCGCAATGATATATCGCCATGATCGAATCCTTAAAGGTACAAAAATAGCAGGATGGCATGGCAAATCGCAGGCGTGGCAGTAACGCCGCGGCAAAAACCGAAATGGTTCCGCCGCCTGAATTGCCCATGACACCGACCCGGCGCATGTCTATTTCGGGGCGCCCGGCCAGATAGTCCAGGCCGCGATCCACATCGTATACCCTTTCGCCAATCAGTGTTTTGCCGAGCATCAACGCTTGCATGGTCGCATCGTGACAGCCATGGGCACCCCGTTGCTGCTGTTTCAATTCCTTGCGGTAGCCGAACGATCGTTGCTCAATGCATAGCGCGGCAACACCGCGGCGCATGCAGTCGATCGCAAAATCACGATCCCCTTTGACCTTGATCGGTCGGGTTTCATCTTCATAACTGACCCCGATCGAATTGTGCATGCCGGTCGAATGCCCTTGCAGGCAGATGAAGAAGGTGTACGGCGGGGCCGCATCCCGCGGCAGGCAAACATATGCCGGGACATCCGCGAAGGGCTCCGCCGTGAAGACGATTTTCTCGATCGTTCCCAGAGGATGCTCGCGCATCCAGAGGCGTCGAGGGCGCAGGTCGCACCGTTCCGCCGGCATATGCCCCACACGTTGACGAACACG
>PXCX01000220.1 GCA_003565195.1 PVC group bacterium
AATGTTGGAAATTGATGCAAATATGATGTTTACGTTTTCAGCGTCCGGTGATACGCCAATTTTGCGTTGCATAGTTTCCGGTTTGCAAAATATCGGTTTTTGGCCTCTTGTCATTATTCCAGTCTTCCATCATTCCTGTATTCCATGGGATGACATTGACCTCCCTTTGTTAAAGGTTCACGGTTTAGTGGCGTCTCGTGATGTCGCCGTTCTCGCAGACCGATTCCCCCATGTTCTCTCAAACGAGTGGGGGCCCCTGATTTTCGCGGCGAAATCAGGTTTTTCGGGCTATAAAAGAACGGTCAACGACTACGGCAACGACAACGGCAGACGATTGGATTTTCTCTTATCGTAATCCGTAGTCGTCGCCGTCGTCGTCCACCCGGAGAGATTTCCATGTTCTCAGAGGTTTTACGCATGTCTTTCCCTGCTCAAAAACGTATCCAGCAAATATAATCCCGCACCAATGCAAATCGCACTGTCGGCAACGTTAAAAACCGGAAATTGGTAGTTTCCGAAATGAAAGTCCAGGAAATCTATCACGTAACCATAACGCAAGCGATCGATCAAGTTCCCGATGACACCGCTTAAAATACAGGCGAACGCCAGTCGATGCCGCAATGTATCATCAATTAAACGTTTCCGGAATACAATGATCAGGATCAGTGCCGCAAGCGAAAACAGGGTTAACCAGCCGCTGAAACCGGTGAACATGCCCCACGCCGCACCGGTGTTGCGGACATAAGTGATCTGAAAAAAACCGGGAATTACGGCCACGCTTTCACCGAGCCCAAACCGCGTGTGAACGACCGTTTTCGACACCTGATCCGCTACCGCCAACGCCAGCGTTAACAGGGGAACAAGCATCACAAGGTTCAATCCGATTTCGGCGACTCGACGGTATTGAAACGATGTCCGGAAAGGTCGTTATGGCCTTCTTGATCGGTGGACAGCGTACCATTCTCAATGCCGGCCTGACAACCAAGGCAATGCCGGGCAAATGGTAAGGCGCGCAAGCGATTGTTTTCGATTGTGCCAGCGCAACTTTCGCAAACCCCGTACTGTCCGTGGTCAATACGCCGTAAGGCTTCATCGATTTCGTACAGCGCATCCTGTTCCGTGCTGACTAAGCTCAAAGCAAATTCACGGTCGAATTCATCCGTCCGGTCTTCGGGCGGAATGTCGTCTTTATGTGCGGCATCATCGGAAAGAAAGCTGATTTGACCGGTGACGCGATCCCGCAATTCCAACAACGCTTTACGTTGCCGCTCGACATCCCTTTTGGGAGCCGGCTTGACAGTTTTACTACGCCTGCTACCCGCGGATTTTTTTGTGCTCGCCACCTGACGCTTGGCGGCCGGCTTGTTTTTCGCCGTGCCGGAACGAACCTTGGAAGCGCTTTTTTTGGTTGCAGATTTTTTCGTCGCCATGTTAAATAAACTTTCTTCTGATGGGGCCGGTGAACCGATCCATTGCACCGCCGGGACCCCATTCATCCCGCTCGGTAAAAGGCGTGAATGTAGCAAACACCCCTTGAAAAGTCAAGTTTATAGTGCGTGTCGCTGAAGTTTCCCCTTGTATTATGGAACGGATAGCATATTATGTACCAAGCGCTGCCCTTTACCCGAAATGGGACTGGAAACGTTGGCATGACTATTTGTTCCCTGGCTAGCAGGATGGGGGCTTTCGGAGACGATCGCAACGTCGACAACGTAAAATCAGAAAAATCTATCATGAAACACACGAAAAACTCTGAAATCATCAGGAAACAGGTGCTGAATGACCGGCGTACCGGTCGGGAAATCTGGAAAATCACGCCGGATGGAGCCGGATACCTGGCCGATTACATGTATAAGATAAATTTTACACCTGATGAAAAGTATCTTGATTTACAGTCAAACCGTGGCGGCGGCTGGCAGACTTATCGCTACACACTGGCCTCAGGCGAACTTGTGCAACTTACGGATTCGCCTGTAGATCCCGACGCTACAGCCCCGGGAAAGGCGGCATTACGCTGTGCCAATATCAACCCTGTGACGTATGAACTTTTTTATATCCAGGGAACCGCGATTCATGCAGTGCATCTCGAGTCTTTGGAAGACAGGGTTATTGTCAATTGTCGGGACATGGCCGGATTCCGGAAGCTGAACGGCAGCCTGCATTTCAGTCATGACGGCCGGTTTCTAGTGGTGGCTTATGATACCGTGCAGGAAAAAGTCGGCATTCTGCGGGTGGATTGTCGCAGCGGCGCAGCGGAAACGGTGTATGTACGCCCGGAAAACAGCATGCAGCATCTGCAATACGTGCATAGCGGCTATGACCTGTTGAGCTTTTCCGCTGCGCCGGATTACCAGCAGGAATGGGACGCGCCGCCCCAGAAACGGGCTCGCACTTATCTGCTTGATTTGACCGTGGGCGAGGAAAAGCCGCTGCTGGTGATGCCGCCGCCATGCACTGCCACCCACGAATACTGGGGTCCGACCGGCGACCGTATATATTATCACAAAAAAACCCGGCCGACCTGGACGCCGACCTGGCTTTGTGTGCTTGACCGCCACACCATGCAGGAGCGCGAGATTTTCCGCACCGACGAGTTTAAACTCGGCCACTCGTTTGTGGACAAGGACGAAACATTTATCGTAACTGATGTCCAGAACCCGAACGACAACCCTTTGATCAAAGTAGATATTGCTACGGGCAAGCCGGAAATCCTCTGCTGGCCCGATAGCACGTTAACCGACAGTAAACTCGGACATGTGCACCCGAGTATCAGCCCGCAGGGCAGTTATGTACTATATACCACTGATAAATCAGGAGAAAGCCAGGTTTATCTGGTGCCCTTGAAAGCCTAGCCAGCTTGGCTGAAAGTGTTCAGGGGTTCAGAGTTCAGTGTTCAGGCCGGATTGCCTGTTACCCATGTCCTGACCGCTCCCTGAACGCTGAACACTGAACGCTTTGGGCCGCAACA
>PXCX01000155.1 GCA_003565195.1 PVC group bacterium
TCGCGCCGTCCCACAGTTTCAGCAGCAGTCGCCGGTTTCCGGTCTGGGTTTCCGACGCCATCCAGGAAACGATCAAGGCGCCTCCCGGCGTATAGGCGATCCGCGTCGAATCGATGAACTCATGTTCCCCGCCACAGATACCCGGATACAACATTGAATTGGCGGCGCCGATTCCGAGGCCATGCCAGGCCGTACCGGTCGTTCGGGCGGCCCGTACCGTCGGCGACCCGGTCAGACTGTAGTCCGCCGTGATCGGGAATCCGTCCGCAATCAGACCGACGTCGATCTGCCATGCACCGGTTTGGTAATTGATCGTGCCCGTACCGTCCCCGCCGGCGAGGGTTCCGTCGCCCTGATCCACCAGCGGATAACCGACATCGATCACCAGGCTTCCGGGCGCCACCGGATAGTGGTCCAGCACGCCGCTGTAAAAGCCGGGATCCGCCCCGTCGGCATAGGCAACCACCTCGTCCTCCAGCGTGCCTGCATCGGTGGCAATCCAGCTTACGGCAATATTACCGGCCGCGTCACAGTCCAACGCAGCGTCGCGCGCCGACGCATCGCCGAGCAGGCCCCCGGCCACGGGACGCCATAACACGCCGTTCCAGCGTTCCAATCGCAAACGCGCGGTTACGGCATCCGTCCATAACAACACCGGATATCCGTTGTCATCGATCGCCATTTTAACCGGCGCCGCCATGGCGTTGGTTGAAATCAAGCCGGGTGTTTCGCCGTCCACGCCGGCGCCTATGCCCGCCCAGGCAAGGTCGTTGGTATTCCATTTTCGTATCATCACGCGCTGGCCGTGACGGTACGAGACGATCGGTTGATCATCCCAACCGACGCGTACCGTTGGCGACGCAACATCCTCGGGAAAGGTATGACCGCTGACACCACGCGATTGATAGGATTCCCCCAACTGCCGCCA
The DNA here is from genome assembly GCA_003565195.1 of PVC group bacterium. GTDB lineage: Bacteria > Verrucomicrobiota > Kiritimatiellia > CAIKKV01 > PXCX01 > PXCX01. The sequence goes on from PXCX01000155.1 coordinate 929, forward strand.
GCGCGTCAGACCGTTCCAAACGGCATGCTGATCGTCGGCAGCCAGATAGCGCAGATAAATGGAATCCGGCACCCCGGCAGCCTCGTTTTGCTGAACCCAAGCCAAATAAAGGGTATTGTCGGCGCCAAACGTCAACGACGGCGAGTGGGCGGCCCCGATTTCACTGCGGCTGACAATCTCGCGATGCGGTCCGTCCCCGTAATGGAACCATTTGTTTTCGAGCCGATGCCATTCGGGACGCATGGCGGTTTCACTGTCGATCCAACGGCGGACGGCGATTTGGGTACGTTCCGGAATCCCGTCAAACGGATCCTCGATTTGGGTACGGGTGGTATAGGCCAGGACCGGCGTGTTGTCGCGGTCCACGCTTACATCCGGATCGCGCCCCATGCTCTCGCCGGCGGAGGAACGCTCGGGCGTCACCACCAGCGCAAACGTTTGTCCGCCATCCTTGCCTTCGGCCGGCACCTGATGCGGTTCGACATAAATCCGGTATCTGCCGGGCAAAACGTCGCGGATGATGACCTGCTCGACATTGTTGTGCCGATCGCGCAGGAATTCCAGTTGACGCTCATCCTGCAAGACGATCGGCTCGATGGCGGCCGTCTGGCCGGGAATCACGGACATCGGATCGTAAACATGGTCTTCATCTATGCGAATCGGGTAACTGGCCATCCCCCAGGTTTTACGGCCCAGGAAATTCCCCAGGTAAACGATTTCGTCATCCGTACCCGGTTCATACCTGACTACCAAGTCCAGATCGTTGACCAGACTGCGACCGGCCGACGGCTCGCCAAACGCGTCGGTCCAGGTCAGGGTAATCTTCAGCGAGCTGTTGGCGTCAGCCGGGGCGACATCATAATTTATCCACCATGGGAAGCCGTCATCACTGTTTAGCGCGGGCACATCGTCTTCATCCCACATTTGCTGCCCCATGACCCTTGGCTGATCTTGGAATGTTTGGGCCCCGAAAATCGCGCCGGCGACATCCAGTTGACCCCAGCCGTCGTAAATTCGCTCTTCACGGAACATACCGTCGCGCAGCAAATCATCCAAGGAGGGATGCGCCGAGATGATGTATCCCAAGCCGTCCTCATAATTCTGCCGGACTTCGTCTTCGCTCAGGCGCGAGCTATAAAAGCGTAATTCGTCAATCCCGGCGGTCAGATTGCCAAGCGTAAAATTGGTTGCTGTGATCCGCATATAGGATACGACAACCACATGATTCCATTCGCCGGGCGTCAAGATGGGAAGCTGTTTGGAACCGTTGACGTAAATGGTGGTCAGATTTTCATCCAATCCCTCGACGGCAACCACATTCGGAGCTTCCAAAAAAATCCGTTCGTTATCAAGCGTCTCGAAATCGAGAATAGGTTGCGTCCCGGATACCGTCCCTTCGCGCCGGATCCAGAACTCGATCGTACGAATCCGGTAATCGTTCTGGGTATGGTAACCGCCGGCGATCGCCTCGGGCGTCATTTCGATCCTGACGGAACCGCCCCTGAAATTGATGTATTCGTCAAACCCGGGATTGGCGTTTTCGGTCTCGAATTCCTGAGGTTCTTCGATATACTCTCCCGGATCGTCGGCCGGATTCAGGTAAAGATTGGTTCCCGGCACGAGAAAGTTTAGCAAATCGTCGTTTTCGTAATCGCCATCGAACTGCCACCAACCGAATAAATCGTTGAATACATCGTCATGCGGGCGCGGATTTCCTTCATGCTGAATTTCTTCGATAATCAGTTCAGACCCATCCCGTTTAGGTCCCCATTCATAGGCGTGCCCATGGACCGGGCGGGCGCCGCCGATCAACATGGCCTTCATCATGGCCGGACTGGGAACGGTACCGTATTGGTTTTGATAAAATTGGCGCAGCAACGCGCCGGCGCCGGAGGCGAAGGCGGTCGATCGCGAGGTACCGCTCATGAACGCATATTCCGAACCGGTCGCCACGTTGCCGGCCTTGAAATCGCGCATTTCACTGAGCGGCGCATCGATGATTTCCGTATCGATGGCGGAAGACTGCAAAGACAATACA
>PXCX01000325.1 GCA_003565195.1 PVC group bacterium
CACGCCAGCCGTAGATCGACTGTTTGATATCGCCGACATAGAAGAACGACCGTTGTTGATCGCTGTCCTGCACCACTTCATCCACGAGATTGGCGATTGCCTGCCACTGGGTATCGCTGGTATCCTGAAACTCGTCCAGCAACCAGTGATCGAGCCGGCCGTCCATACGGTAGTCAATATACAGCCGCTTATCCGGTTCCATACTGGGCAGATTATCTTCGCGTCCCAGTTGTCGCGCAAAATCGTCGAACGATAATCGGCCCTCGACCCGTTGTGCCTCGTTGTAAAGCGCATCGTAACGACTGAGCAAGGCGTGTAATCCGGCAGTCGTTTCCAGACTGCGTTGCACTTCGACGCCCACCAGATTGCCGAGCGCTGCCCGTAGCGGCGGCCGGAGTTCATCGGGGAGCGTATATTCTTTCCGGTAATACGCAAGGGTCAGACCGGTCGCGCCATCCGGTATCCATTCGAGAAGCTGCGCCAACACGGTGTTGCTGAGATTGGCGGGCCATGGCTGGTCCGGCGCATGGTTGGCGGCTGCCGCTGCGATCCGGGCACATAGCGCCCCCAGTTGGGCCGGGCGCGATGTCGCGCCAAACGCCTGTCGCAAAGCCTCCGGATACGCCGCGGTACGCGCCGTTTCGAGTTCCGCCTGCACCGTGTTTTCCCACCAGCGGCCGGTGGGCCATATCCGTTTGGCATCACCCCAGGCTTTTCCGGAGTGTTCACGGTAAAAATCATGCATGGCGCTGATATTCGCATCAAGTTTACCCGCCAAACTTTTGGTTTCCCGTCCAAAACCGGCTTGGCGGACGGCTTGCAGTAAGGCCTTGGCGGCAATGCCTCCGTCGTTTTTGTGATGGCGCGGATCGACAATCCGGTTCAATAAAGCCTGACGGGCGGCCTGTGCTTCGCCGCCGGCATTATCCATCGGCTGTACATCGGGCGGCAACCCCAGTTCGAGCGGGAACGCGCGCGCGATGCCGAGGATAAAACTGTCCAGGGTCCCCACCCGCAAGCGATGGGCCTGATCCAGTAACCGGCGCAGCAACGTCACATACGCCTGCGCCGCGCGGGGCGCTGCCGCGGCCGGCGTTTGGGCATCGATATTATCGGCGGTGACCTCCCGTTCGCGCTCATTAACCGCCGACACACACAAGCGTTCAACAATTGAATCGAATATTTCGCCGGCAGCCTTACGCGAGAAGGTCAAAGCACAAATACGGTCGGGCGACTCGCCGGCGGCAAGTAATGCCAGGTATCGATGGGTCAACGCCCAGGTCTTGCCGGTACCGGCGGAAGCTGAAATGGCGCGGTGCGCAAACGTATTCATCAGACACTCCAGGGATTCGGCGGTGCTAGAAAGGTTTTCTCGGGATCGTCCAGGATTAGATCGTTAAAATCGTCGTATTGGGGCGATTTCGGAGCGGGCGGCCAAAAGGAGCCGGCGCGAATCCGGGACACCACCGCCCGGGCACAATTCAAGGCGTGATCATGTAATTCATCGTGGTAACCTTCCCAGGGAACGAACTTTGTTTCACCCAGTGCGGCCGGCAACAGAATGTAGCCGACACCGACAGCGGGACCATACGTTGCGCGCACCATTTCGCGATACAACGGCAACTGCAAATCGATCCATCGTTTCGGGGTTGCCTTGGCTCCGCCGATTCCCAGGCTTTTGATCGTTTCGGCGGATAACACCGCTTCAGGCAGGAACGTCGTATCGCCTATCGAGCCCATGTGGGTTTGGATGGGTGTTGTCGCCTTATCGCTAGTTTTATAGTCCCACACAAAGATTGCGCCCGTATGCCTGTGACGGTCGACCCTATCGATTTGGCCGCCGATAGTGACGCCTTGCAGGATCGTTTGGTAAGTGCGTACCTCGGTTTCGCTAATATCCCAGCCTTGTGCATGCCATTCCGTTTGTTGACGGGCAAAGGCGCGCAACCGGTTGGCAGCCGCTGCAACGGCCAGCGTCACTCCCAGCCATGGCGAATCACCGTACCGTACGGCGGCGGTTTCACGCAAACAACGAACCAACCAGTCGCCCAATGCGCCGGCATCGCCACAAGCCCAAACCTTGTTTTCGTTACGACCCATCCGTTCCAGCACCTCATGGCACAGGTTGCCGAAGCCGAGCGCATCCGGTTCGCGTGCCCGATCGTCCGCGGTTTCCATCCCGAGAATACGCTGCAGATAGAAGCGGAACGGACACGCCAGATAAGTTCTGAACGCCGTGGGACTGATACGTTCAATCAACCGGCGCGTGATGATCCCGGACGGCACACGATTCGGATCGAGCATGAAACTTATCTCGTGGGCGGCAGCGGTATGCGCCGGTGGCGGATCACGGAAAAGGCGGCGTGCGCGTTGCACCAGTAAATCGTCGGAACAGCGAAACAACAATCGCGACGGACGCAATGGATCGCCGGCGGTTGCCCGTTTACCGACAAGCAACACAACCCGCGGTTGGGGACTGTCGTGCGGCGTCGAACGCTGCGCGAATAATACGGTCAGCAAATAGCTATCGCGCGCGAGCCGCAAGCGGTCATCGCGTAATTCCAGATCCCGCCGTAATGTATCCGGCAGGAACAGGTCACCGACCTGGCTGTCGGGCACGAGCCCTTCGTTCATACCAGCGACAAACAGGGTCGGCGCCGGGTTCCAGGCTAATTCCAGCCATCCTTCCAGATCGAGCGGTTCGCCGGCCCGTTCGGGTTTGATCGGCATACCCTGCAATCGCGCCAGCAGAACGGCGGTGGGTTCCGTACCGGTTTGTCCCTTCGCCTCGGCTTCGGCCAGTTCGCGTAACGCCGTATCCAAGCTTCCGGCGGCTTGTTGGAAGGCCTTATCCTTTGCCTTCTGCGGCTGAAGCCGGCGGTGATCATAGACTGCTTTAAGTGCCGCACGCAATCCGTCGGATAACGGTTGACCCCTTAATTCCCGACGGCGC
>PXCX01000106.1 GCA_003565195.1 PVC group bacterium
CTGTCGTACTTAATGATTTTGCCTTTGTCAGCCATTGAATTAACTCCTTCTTTATGATTTTATGGACTGTCCTCGATCAGCCAATCACGCCAAGAATATCTTCTTCGCGAACGATCTGGTACTCTTCGTCGTCGATCTTGATTTCGGTGCCGCCATACTTAGGCATCAGCACTTTGTCGCCAACCTTGACGTTGAACTCGATTTTTTTTCCGTTATCGTCAATTTTGCCGGTTCCCAAGGCTTTGACGACGCCTTCCTGAGGCTTTTCCTTGGCGGTATCCGGGATAACAATACCCCCTTTGATTTCTTCTGATTCCAGTTTCGGCTTAACCAATACACGGTCGCCCAATGGCTTCACTTTCATATTGTTCTCCTGTTTCTGTTTATGGACTGTAACACGCTTTTGTTGTTAATACCCGTCGTTATTTCTTGTCGTTATCTACCATCTCGTAATCGGCATCGATCACGTCGTCACCTCCGTGTTCTCCGCTCTTACTGTCTGCCTCACCTCCCTGTTGCGCCGTGTCGGCGTCCTGCGCGGATTCCGCGCCGGGCGAGTCGCCGCCGCCTGGCGCCCCGCCTTCGGGACGTGCCTGGGCATACAAATCGGCCGACACAGCCTGCATCTTTTGGTTAACCGCCTCCATGGCGGATTTCATTTGTTCCGTATCTCCCGCCTTGATAGCCGCCTGCAATTCAGACACTGCCTGCTCTACCTCGGCCTTCTTGTCGTCAGGAATCTTGTCACCCTGATCCTTGATCAGTTTTTCGGTCTGATATGCCATGCTTTCGGCCGAATTGCGTGTTTCGGCCGCTTCTCGCTCCTTCTTGTCTTCCTCGGCATGCGCCTCAGCGTCCTTGACCATCTTGTTGATTTCTTCCTCGTCCAAACCGCTTGATGCCGTGATCGTGATCTTCTGTTCGCGTCCGGTACCCAGGTCCTTGGCCGAAACATGCAGGATACCATTGGCATCAATGTCAAAGGTTACCTCAATCTGAGGCACTCCGCGCGGCGAGGGTGGGATCCCGTCCAGATGAAAACGGCCGATGGTTTTGTTGTCTCGCGCCATTTTCCGTTCACCCTGCAACACATGAATCTCAACCGTCGGCTGATTGTCCGCCGCGGTACTGAAGATTTCGGTTTTCTTCGTTGGGATCGTTGTGTTACGCTCGATCAAACGCGTGAAAACTCCGCCCAAGGTCTCGATTCCCAGCGACAACGGCGTCACATCCAGCAACAACACGTCTTTAACATCGCCTTTGAGAATTCCGCCCTGAATCGCCGCACCAACCGCAACCACTTCGTCAGGATTGACGCCCTTGTGCGGTTCCCGATCAAACATCTCACGAACCGTTTCCTGCACCTTGGGCATCCGGGTCGAACCGCCGACCAGGATCACCTCATCCAGTTTCTGTACGTCGGCATCGCTTAAACAGGACTGGGAAGGTCCCTTGGTTCGTTCAATCAATGAATCGCAAAGCTGCTCGATTTTTGAACGGCTGAGACTGACATTCAGATGTTTGGGACCTGAACTGTCAGCGGTAATAAACGGTAGATTGATCTCCGTCTGCTGGGCCGTCGATAATTCGCACTTGGCTTTTTCCGAAGCCTCTTTCAAGCGTTGCAAGGCCATCGGATCCTTGCTCAAGTCGATACCGTTATCGCGCTTGAACTCTTCAACCAACCAGTCGATCACGGCCTGGTCGAAATCGTCACCGCCCAGATGGGTGTCGCCGTTGGTGGCCTTGACCTCGAAAACGCCTTCCCCTATATCCAGGATCGAAATATCGAAAGTTCCACCGCCCAAATCGAAAACGGCGATATTCTCGTCCTTCTTCTTATCCAAACCATAAGCCAGCGATGCAGCGGTCGGCTCATTGATGATCCGCAGGACTTCCAAACCAGCAATCCGGCCGGCGTCTTTAGTCGCCTGACGCTGACTATCATTGAAATAGGCCGGCACCGTAATCACCGCCTGAGTGATCTTCTCCCCCAAATATGCTTCGGCATCCGACTTCATCTTCGCCAGAATCATCGAAGAAATTTCCGGCGGCGAATGCGTCTTATCCTGTACCTTTACATGCGCATCACCATTGGAGGCACGAACCACCTCGTAAGGCACCAGCGTCGCCTCGTGCGATACTTCGTCGTATTTACGCCCGGCAAACCGTTTGATCGAAAAAACCGTGTTTTGCGGATTGGTAATCGCCTGCCGTTTGGCTGCCTGACCGACCAGGCGCTCACCGCTTTTGGTAAACGCAACAATCGACGGCGTCGTACGGGCGCCTTCGGCGCTCGGTATTACAACCGGTTCACCGGCTTCCATGACGGCCATGCAACTGTTCGTGGTTCCTAAATCTATGCCAAGAACTTTGCCCATTTTCTCATCTCCTTACAACAATGTAAGCCGTATAACCCAGCTACTCTAGACTTTGTTCCCAATAACCTAACAACAGAACACTGGCAGCTAATGAATATACGACTTGCAGATTTATATTTTTAATCGTAACAATCCATTCAGCAATACCCATGCCAAAACACCGGCAGCGTCCAGCCGGCAAAGTTCTCCGAAGGGATTCCAGTCACGGCAGATTTTGCGCGGAATTTAACGTAAAACCATGTAATTGCAATGCTTAAAGTTATTCCAAGCATTATTCAAAGGTCGACAGCAACACACTCTGGCACAGCTCGAAAAATTTTTTATACTTTTCAGAGTAACCTTGACCATCCGCACTTACTGACGTACGCCATCGACGAGGCGCGACATTATGTCGCGCCTAAGGTCAGCGGTCTGGTTGTTACGGCCAACTTGTCACATTTCTTATAAGTTTAGCTAGAGCCTGTCCGAAAAGGTCTTTTCGTCCAGGTGTGTTCAGAGTTCGGAGTTCAGAGTTCAGTACCTTTTTCGCTTGACAAAGAGTGTCGCAACATGCTAGTGTTCAACAACTTAA
>PXCX01000072.1 GCA_003565195.1 PVC group bacterium
GTATGGCGCCAGATATTGCTGTCCCATCGGGCCGGACGCCGTCGCCGCCACCATCAGACTGTATTCCCAGGCTTCGTTTTCGTGAAACACCTCAATTACTTTGTTGATCGCCGCCTCGGATTTGCCGATCGCGCAGTAAATACAAATCACATTCTGATCGCGCTGGCTCAGAATGGCATTCAACCCCACCGCCGTCTTGCCGGTTACCCGATCGCCCACAATCAACATGCGTTGCCCCTTGCCAACCGGTTTGAGCATGTCCACGATCTTGATGCCCGTGGCCAAAACCTCAGTCAGCGGAATCCGTTCGAGCACCGCCGGCGCCTGGTTGAACAGCGGATAGAACGTTTCCTCGCGTACCGGCGGCGCGCCGTCGATCGGACGCGCCAGCGCATTTAGCCGGCGCCCCAGAAACGTGCGCCCCACCGGAATCTTGAATTCCTCAATCAAAGTCACCGCCTTGTCACCTGGCTTGATCGGGGAACGCTGATGCACCAGAAGCACAAGGACGTAGTCGGGATCGAAGCCCACGATGATTCCCTGGCCGTCGGCGCCCAGTTTAACCAATTGGCCGTACATGCAATTGGTCAACCCGGTTACATGAACCACATCCTCCTTGATTTCAGCAACCATACCATGTTCCCGTACCCGCATCAAATTAATCTTAAGCTTAGGCGCCATTATACAAATTTCCCAATAGTCATTCCTGATTCAAGTTCAGCGGCGGCTACGGCAGCGGCGGTTGACGCGGGGACCATCGTCAGGAACGCTCCTTTCCGTACCAACGCAAGAAAAACAACAAACTGACAACTCCAAGGAACCCGAGAATAACGTAAATAACCAGCCACGTCGTCCTGGGATCGGGTGGACGGACATCGAACCCAAGCCGTTGTTCCCGTTCGCCGGGACGCAAGGCGGATTCAACCCGTCCGATTTTCTCGGCCAACTCATCCAACCGTTGGCCACGGGCACGAAAAAAAGCGACGTAACGATCGTCCAGAGTTTCCGGAACCGGTTCGGCGCGGATAGCCTCGATCTCGCTTATCACATCATCCAAATACGAGGCAACCGAAGGATACGCCTCCATCCCGCGAACCCGGTCAAGCAGCTCGGAAGCCACCTCCTCAAGAGCGTCGATCCGAGGCTCATGAACATTCCAGCGGTCGCGTAAGCGCACCTCAAAGATCCGGGTTTCCGCGGGCGCCAATTCCAAATCGTCATACAGAACATAGACCATGCCGTCACGCGATGGATCAACCGCAACCTCGAGACCGTCGGCATCCAAAACATCCTGAGGCTTGATTTCGCGCGGTAAATCCCGACGCAAGACCACCGAACGCGGACGGTCCGGCGAAGTGTTGCGCACCGTAATCCGCATGACCGCTTCACCCGCGTTGGGCTGCTCAATCTCATCCGGATCAAGCGCAGGACGCGGCGCATGAGCCAGCGTCCCCAGTAAACGGCCGGGATCCAGACCTTGGCCCAACGCCATATTCTCCAGTTTACCCAGCCGCTGGCGTATCGCTTCAAGGGTCGCGCGATTGATGTGATAGGCCCGGATATGGTCCGCCGCCCGCGCACCCGCCGCAATCGAGTAACGCGCCTGACGACCGCGCAATGCAACCATGTCCTCTTGAATGGCTTGCGCCTTTGCCACGGCCGCCGCACCCTCGTCGGTGTCACGCAGTAAATCCGACAGCGAGCCAGCCTGCTCCTCAAGCGCCGTTAGCGTTTCTTCCGGCAACACCCATACGTCGCGCATCGTTACCCGGAAGTCACGCCGCTGTTTCGGTTCCAAATTCACCACACGGTAAACATAAAACCGGTCCTGCGATGTATCGTAACGCAGCTCCAAACCGTCAAGGTCCAGAACATCCCCCGCACCAATCCCGGACGGGAGATTCGAGCGGACTTCCTTGCTTTGCTCACGGTCCAACGGATTCACAACCGATATCCGTAACTCGACCGTCGATGTAGTGACGGCATAACCAGCAAGCGGCGCCAATAACACGGCAACCGTCAACAACCCAGCCAGCGCAACAGGAACGCGCGCCGAACTCGACACTTTCCGATCACAAAACATGTTGCCACGCAATTGATTTAATATCGAAGCCCCCAAACGTGATCGACACCACTCCAAATCACAACCGTCTAGTCCTGATCGTCTTGCGGCGGCGGATCGTCGTCATTACGCTCGGTCCGCGTTCCGCGACTGTTGACGGTCGCGTATCCCTCGGCGCCATATTGGTCCCGTACCATTACGATGTTGATCCCGTGACTTAAACGAACATATTCCGCATCCGTCCCTTCAGCCGCAATAATGTTGCCAACCTGCGGATCGCTAACTTCCCACGACAAGGGCATCGATAAATCACGCAATCCTCCCGCCACACTGAAGCGAACCGTTTCGTGATTACTTGTCAAAACAACACTCTCGGGACTAAGCTTTAACTCGGCAACATCGTCCCCTTGGTCGCATCCGATCACACCAACACTTAACGCCAGTATTACCAGAATTCGCCATGTTCCAAAGTATCTGCGTTTTTTCACCGCTTGTTCTCCTGTTTTACGAATTCACGAGCAAGACCCCGATATAGATTTTAGAATCGCCGAAACCCGAAACCCAAGGCACGACATAACACAATATAATAACCCGACCCCGCAATGTCTGTCAACCGCGTTGCAAGACAACCTGAAGTTTTGCCATAAACATTTTGCCAAGCCGGCGTGTTCGTTTGCACCGAAGCCGTAATGCATCGCCAGATAGATATTTTTTGTGTCCCTATTCTGACGGACCATTTCGCCCCTGCGGATCGATTAAGTTGGTCGACGAAGGGTATCCGAGCAAGGGTTTCGAGGAAGTGTGCGTTTAAGCGTACGGTTAAGCGTCCATAGCGTGCGAAGCCACACTTACTCGCCTTCTTAACCGCCACCCTTTTCTCGGATA
>PXCX01000309.1 GCA_003565195.1 PVC group bacterium
CGGGACGCTGACTCGCGGCAAACCGATGGTAACCGACGTGATACCGCTGGACGGCACCGACGCGTCAACCTTGTTGATGTATGCGGGATCGCTCGAAAACAATTCCGAACATCCGTTGGCCCGTGCCGTGGTCGAAAAAGTCCGTAACGACGGTTTGGAAATCAGGGAATCCAGCGGTTTCCGTGCCGTTTCCGGACGCGGTATTACCGGACGGATCGACGGCAAACGCGTGGCGATCGGGACCCGCGACCTGATGGACGCGGAACAGATCGATCATTCCGCTGCACACGATATCGTGACGAATCTTGAGAAAAACGCCAAATCGACCATGCTACTTGCCGTTGAGGACAAGATTATCGGCGTCTTGGGCTTGGCCGATACGCTGAAAACCGGTTCGCGTGATGCCGTCAAAACGTTGCGTGCCATGGGATTCAAGATCGTTATGATCAGCGGCGACAACCAACTAACCGCCCGCGCCATCGCCGATCTGGCCGGAATCGACGATGTCCTTGCAGGTGTTATGCCGGAACGAAAAGCAGAGGAAATCAAGCGTCTGCAGCGTCGCGCCGGACTGGTGGCGATGGTGGGCGACGGTATTAACGATGCCCCGGCCCTGGCCCAGGCGAATGTCGGGATCGCGCTGGGGACCGGAACCGATGTAGCGATTGAAAGCAGTGATATTACCCTGGTTCGCGGGGAGTTGCAGGCGGTTGTCAGCGCCGTGAAACTCAGCCGCGCCACCTTCCGCAAAATCAAGCAAAACCTCTTTTGGGCGTTTTTTTACAACCTGATCGCCGTGCCGACCGCCATGCTGGGGTTGTTGCACCCGGTCATGGCGCCGATTGCGATGGCCTTGAGCTCGATCACCGTGGTTTCAAATTCCGTCTTGCTGCAGCGCGCGGATATTGCCGGAACCAGCGGACGGTAAACGGTTAACAAACCCCCAATTCTGCCAGATTCCGGTAGCTGATCGCCAAACTTTCAAAAGGATCGCGACGGCAAATATCCTGTTCGACCGCTGCCCATTCCACGCCGATATCCCGACAGGCCTTAATGATTTCAGGCCAGTCCAAAATTCCCTCGCCGACTTCAGTCATGATCGGTTCGCCGTTTTCAAGCGCCATATCCTTGAAATGAACAACCGGCATCCGGTTGTTCATGCGCCGAATCCAGGATACCGGATCGCCGCCGCCATGTTGTACCCAGTAAGTGTCCAGTTCGGCGCGTAGATATTGAGGATCGCTTTCCTCATAGATAATGTCCAGTCCGGTCTTTTGGCCGAATTTTACAAATTCAAAACTATGATTGTGATAACTGAAGGTTAAACCCGCGTCGGCCAACCGTTTGCCTACAACCGTTGCGTCGGCGGCAAAGCGGCGGTAACCCGCTTCGTCTTCGCGATAGGAATCCGGCATGCTGCCAATCGCCACGTGCTTGCAATTCCATAATTGATGTTGCTCAATCAATGGTTCTGGATTATCGCGTAACCCCTCAAAACCGACATGCGTATTGCAGATGATCAAGTCGTTGGCATCCACGATTTGCTTGACAGTCTCGTGCGGTATCGGTCCGATTCCAGATATTTGGACAACCTCGTATCCAATATTGCGAATCTTTTTCATGCTCTCCGCAAAACCTTCAGTGGTCTTGATGTGTTCTCGGATGGTAAATAATTGTGCTGCTGCTCTCAACGTCGTCATTTTGGATCGCTTTCTTTGGGATGGTTCGTGACACAAGTGAAAAACAGGTGATATGATTCCATGGATGCCCTGCCATGTCAAGCCGCAGCGCCATCGACTATTCCACCCGGCAACACTGGCGGCCGATTCCTTCGATCACGGTTTCCAGAGTGTCGCCGTGCTTGAGGTAAACCGGCGGTTGACGAGCCGACCCCACGCCGGCCGGCGTCCCGGTGGCGATGATGTCGCCTGGATGTAAACTGATCGATTGAGAAATGAAGGCGATAATCTCAGGTAACTTGAACAACATTTGCGAGGTCTTGCCTTCCTGCAGTAGCTCACCGTTCAGACGGGAGTAAAGATGATGTTCACCGCTGTCGATTTCGTCCGGCGTTACCAGAAAGGGACCGATGGGACAAAACGTGTCGGCGCTTTTGCCGCGGAACCATTGGCCGTCTCCACGCTGGGCGGCACGATCAGTGACATCGTTAAGGACCGTATATCCCGCTATATGTTCAAAAGCGGTTTCGGCGGGAACACAACTGGCTAGTCGTCCGATGACGACAGCCAGTTCGACTTCGCCGTCGACCATGGCGGCATTCGGCGGAATCCGAATCGGATCGAACGGACCGTTGATTGAACTCAGAGCCTTCGAAAACAGGATCGGTCGTTCGGGTATTTTGGAATCGAACTCCTGAACGTGATCACCGTAATTCTTGCCGAGACAGATAATCGATCCGGTACAATCCACGGGGGGCGCCAGCCGGAGACCGTTTGCCGGGATCAAAGTCCGATTGGGTTCTTGAACCAGGGAACGTAAGCGGTCCAGACCGTTACTACGGAAAAAACGGGTGTTATAATCCTCGATGTCGTAGGCCATGGCTCGGACATCCAGAATCATCGGGTCGGTATCCGGTTGCTCGATCCATATACCCGGCCGCTCTTCTGTGTTTGGACCGAAACGCAGCAATTTCATAAACGGTAGTCTCCTTGCTTGATTGATTAAAAGCATGCATGATAACAGCCTTGAGCGGATTTTGGCAATAGCGGGGAAAACCTGGCGATCGCCGGATTGCTTGCGTTTGGCGTAAGAATCGACTATACTGTTCAGTTTGAGCTACTTGAATTAATGACCTTGATTTGAAGGAGAAGCTTGTGATCCAGACCCAAATGGAAGCGGCGCAGCAAGGAAAACTGACACCGGCAATGGAACAGGTCGCTGCCACCGGGAAGGTGCCGATGGCGTTGATGATGGGCGAATTGGCTGCCGGTCGCGCGGTGTTACCGTGGAATCCACGGCATGCGCCGACGCGTGCCATGTTGGTGGGTTCCGCTTTCCGAACCGGGGTCAATGCCAATCTCGGTGGATCCGGTGTCATTGATCATGCGGCGGAAACGTCGAAATTAAATGTTGCGCTGGAGGCGGGGGCGGACTGCGTGATGGATCTCAGCGTGGGTCCGGATGTTGTCGCTTCCCGCGTTGCCCTGTTGTCTCGGTGTCCCGTACCCCTTGGGACCGTGCCAATTTATGAAGCCGTGGAAGCCGACGGCGACAGCGTGACCTTTACTCCCGAAAAATTGTTGGCCACGATCGAGACTCAAGCGCGTGAAGGAGTTGATTTCATGACGCTTCATGCCGGATTATTGCGCGATCATTTGCCGCTGGTTTGTCGCCGCAAAATGGGAATCGTTTCGCGCGGGGGCGCCATTATGGCCGAATGGATGCAACAATATGAGCAGGAAAACCCGATTTATACAAATTGGGATCGTGTATTGGAGGTCTGTCATGAATATGATGTGACCGTGTCCCTCGGTGACGGCTTGCGTCCCGGTTGCCTGGCGGATGCCGGCGATGATTCACAATATGCCGAGTTACGCGTTTTGGGTGATCTGGTTCGCCGATCGCGCGCCGCCGGTGTGCAGGTAATGGTCGAAGGTCCAGGCCATGTACCGCTCGATCAGATCGCTGAACAGATGCGGATGGAGACCGAACTATGTGAAGGCGCGCCGTTCTACGTTTTGGGCCCGGTGGTTACCGATGTTGCCGCCGGTTACGATCATATTGCCGCAGCGATCGGGGCGGCTCAGGCCGCGGTTAACGGGGCGGCCTTGTTGTGTTATGTAACACCAGCCGAACATCTTGGATTACCTTCCGCCGAAGATGTACGTCAGGGCGTCCTGGCGTTTCGGATTGCCGCCCACGCCGCGGATGTCGCACGCAAAGTGCCCGGCGCCCGCGACGTCGACGATGCCATGGCGGATGCGCGCATGGACTTCGATTGGGAACGCCAGTTCGAGCTGGCACTGGACGGCGAGCACGCACGACGCCGGTTCGAACAGTCGGCGCAGACTGAAAGCGACCGCAACAAAAAGCAGAATCAGTATTGCAGCATGTGCGGCGAGGCGTATTGCGCGGTACGGCGCATGAAACGGATACATGAAAAAACAACCGCTTGACGAATTGCGCGATGTTGTTGCGCGTTTGCGTGCACCGGATGGTTGCCCCTGGGATCGCGAACAGACCCTGAACACCTTGAAACCCTTTGTGATCGAGGAAGCTTACGAGCTGCTCGATGCCATCGATGCGCAAGACCCCGAAAAGCATTGCGAGGAACTCGGCGATCTCTTGCTGCAAGTTTTCCTGCAGGCTCAGATCCGCAACGAACAAGCATCTTTCACGATCGATGACGTGGCGCGCCGGTTATCTGAAAAACTTGTGCGCCGTCATCCGCATGTATTCGGTGATCTGGAGGCGCACGATAGTGACACCGTACTACGCAATTGGGCAGCGATCAAAGCCGAAGAAAAGAAACAAGCCGATCGTCAGGAACGCGTATCGGCACTCGGCTCGGTGCCGCGCGCCTTACCCGCGCTGCAAAAAGCGCAGCAAGTCCAGACCCGTGCGGCACGGGTCGGTTTTGATTGGACCGAAATTGAGGATGTCATGGCCAAAATCGAAGAAGAACTTTCTGAATTAAAGCAAGCCCTGGCTTCCGGTAACCCATCCCGTATCAAGGCCGAAACCGGCGATCTGCTTTTCTCGATTGTGAACCTCAGCCGTTTCTGCCGTATCAGTGCGGAAGAGGCGCTGGAAACCATGATTGCCCGGTTTATCAATCGTTTTCATGTGGTCGAAGATCTAATTCATCACCAGGGACGTACCCTGCCAGAATGCTCCGCAGAAGAGCTGGACGCTGCATGGGAAGCGGCCAAGCTCAATCATTAACAACGTGTCGGGAAACCGCTAAGCGGTCACGACATATTCATGGAGAAAAAACATACAATGTTGCGTTCGATGTGGAAAAGAATCCGGCGTCTGTCGGCCAAACCTTCTATCGTGCCTAAGCCGGCCGGGATACCATCGCCGGCCGGCAAACCAAAACAAATCCACGATACCGATTCGGTAAATCATTCGCCTGCGGCGGCCGTTAAACCGGAAGCGGCCGACCGACCGCGCCGCCGTCGCCGGCCGCGGAAACCCAGCAAACCGGATACCCCCCATGCCGGCGGAACCGCCGGTGCCGCAACTGTTCAGGATCCGAAAAAATCAGCATGGACAGCGTCCGATTTTGATGTGCCTGTGCAGGCAGGGAAAACGCGATTTCATGAGTTTGATCTGGTCGATCCGTTGATGCATGCGATTGCCGATCTCGACTTCAAGTATTGCACCCCGATCCAGGCCTCGGCATTGCCTGTGACTTTGGCGGGCCGTGATATCGCCGGCCGCGCGCAGACCGGAACCGGCAAAACCGCTGCGTTTCTGATTGCCATCTTTAATCGGTTCGCCAAACATCCGTTGCCCGACCGGGAAAGCGGCGGGATCGCATCTCCACGGGCGCTGGTGATCGCGCCGACCCGTGAGCTGATCATGCAAATTGAGCGTGATAGTGAGGCGCTGGGCAAGTACCTGAACATCAATACGCTAGCCTTGTTCGGCGGCGCCGATCTTGAACGGCAACGCCGTAAATTGGAGCGCTTGAATCCCGAATTGATTGTGGCCACCCCCGGTCGTTTACTGGACTTCAAATCACGCCGCAATCTCGATCTGCGCAAGGTTGAAGTTATGGTCATTGATGAAGCCGACCGGATGCTCGATATGGGGTTTATCCCTGATGTGCGCCGGATTGTCAACAGTACGCCACCGCGTGGTCGTCGTCAGACGCTGTTGTTCAGCGCAACCCTGTCGGAAGCCGTGATGCGACTGGCATCCCATTGGTTGTCGGATCCCGAACGAATCGATATCGAACCTGAGCAGGTGGCCGTCGATAGCGTCCGTCAGGATGTTTATCTGGTCACTAGTCGTGAAAAATTCGCGTTGTTGTACAATATCTTGGTACGCGAAAATGCCGAACGGGTACTGACGTTTGTTAACCGGCGTGATGCGGCCGAACAATTGACCCGCGAACTCAAGCGTTACCGATTCGATTGCGACTTGATCTCCGGCGCTTTATCGCAGAATCAACGCACACGTACCATGACGGAATTCCGGGAGGGCCGTCTGCGGATTCTGGTGGCCACCGATGTGGCCGGCCGCGGTTTGCATATCGAAGCCGTCAGTCATGTAATCAATTACAATATCCCGGAGGATCCGGAGGATTACGTTCATCGTATCGGACGCACCGGTCGGGCGGGGGCTAGCGGCGTCTCGATTACCTTTGCCTGCGAAGAAGAATCTTTCGGTATCCCGCCAATCGAGGAATATATCGGCCACACCCTATCCTGTCGCTATCCCGATCCCGAATGGCTCCGCATTCCTGATGATGTGACGCCATTGCCGCGCTCGAAAGTTTCGATGCCGGGCGATGCCGCCCGTGAACGGCGTCGCTCGCGAGAAGACCCGCGACGTAGTCGCGACGGTGGAAAACGCCCTAGTCGCAGTGGCGATCAGCGTCGTTCATCGCGGCGATCAGCGTCATCGGCAAAAAACCGTCGTTCCGGCCGTTAACTGCTATTGGCGCTCGCTGTCGTCACGGATCGCCATCCAGTCATCGTAAGCGGCAGCGCCCTTCATGCCGATTTCACTGCGTGCGTTGACGGAAATCGTGTTGCCGTTGCCGTCAATCACAATAAGTGTCGGGATGCCGCGAACGCCGTAGCGCTGGCTTAATGCCGCGGCTTGCGCACCGCCGTGCGGCAGCGCAAGCCACGGCATGTCGTAGCTTTTCATGTAATTCAACATGTCGGCAGGAGTACGATCCGAACTGACGAATACTACTTCGAATGATTTGTCGCTTTCCTCCAGCGTCTGGACCGCTTCTACCAGCATCGGCGTAAAGGTACGGCAGGGCGGACACCATTCCGCCGAAAAGTAAATGGCCAGCAAATCCTTGTCGTCGATTGCGTCAAGGCCCACTTCGCTGCCATCGGCTTTCAACAGGGTGTCGCCGAAAAGTTCGGCCAAACTTGCCGGCGAATGCTTTTCCCCGGCATAATTGTCTCGACTGCACGAGATGGCCAGCGTAAAACAAAAGCCTGCTAATAAAACCTTTCCCCATAGTACAGATCGGAAATAAGACGCTGGCATAATAATACTCCTTATACAGGTTCTCTTACATTCATACTGCTCAAGACGTCACATCTCGCCAACCGCGTTCTGCGCTACCCGAATTATATCATAATCAAATAATAAATCAACAATCCGCAAAATCCAGGGCGGGTGGCAAGCTCTTGCAAGAATGAGCGGTACTGTGGTAATGTCCGGTGCATGGCTGGTAAATTGCGGGTTGAATGTCTGGAGCGATCTATCATCCGGATGTGCGGTCCAATGCTGGATTTTAACCGAAAAGCGCTAATGGAGGCTTATGACAGGCGCCGAAAACGCTATCGAATTGACGGTCGAAAAAATCGTTTA
The DNA here is from genome assembly GCA_003565195.1 of PVC group bacterium. Lineage (GTDB taxonomy): Bacteria > Verrucomicrobiota > Kiritimatiellia > CAIKKV01 > PXCX01 > PXCX01. The sequence continues at coordinate 7,531 of PXCX01000309.1, forward strand.
CAGCGGTAAAGGCCTGGCTAGATACGAGGGGTTGGTCGTCTTCATCCCTGATGTTCTGCCGGGCGAACGGGTTCTCGCTGAAATCGTCGCGCGACACAAACGTCATGCGGACGCCCGACTGATCCGGGTCCTGGATGCGTCTCCGGAACGGATCGTCCCGTGTTGCCCGCTTTACGAAATATGTCCAGGCTGCGTCTATCAGCATGCTTGTTATGGCGAAGAAATCCGCATAAAACAGGACCAACTGGTGAATTTCCTCGAGCGAACCGCCGCATGGCAGAATTCCGTCGTAGTCGCCAAGCCCTTGCCTTCTCCGCTGGAAATCGGATATCGCAACAAAATCGTACTGCATACCCGCGCGGCTGCGAATGGCGTGCCTGCGGTCGGATATATCGGCCGGGACAACCAAACCTTGCTGGATATCGCCGCCTGTCCGCTGGCCTTGCCGGCCATCAACCAGCGCCTGGCGGAATTGCGTTCCGAATCCGCGTTCATGAATACCCTGCCGGACGGCGAAGACCTCACACTCCGGCATACCATCGAAGACGGAACCCTGATCTGGTTCGGCGAACGAAGTTCCGGTAAGGAACGCCTGACGGAACAGTCACCCTGGGGTCCGATGCGAGTGCCCCGCCGCGGTTTTTTTCAAGTGAATCCGGCTCTGATTGCGGCGTTGACCGAAGGCCTGCAAGCGGCGCTGTCCGTGATCAAACCGAACACTGTTGTGGATTTGTACTGCGGATCCGGCTTGTTGTCGCTGGCCGCCGGCCACGCCGGCGCAATTCGCATTGTTGGGATTGACATCGAGCAACGCGCGATCCGCTTCGCCCGTGCCAATGCGCGCAAACTTGGTAAAGGCGAACATGTCTTCGTAGCGGGTCGCGTACTCGATCAGTTGCCGCATATTTTGAAAGATATCGACCAAACCCGTACCGCCCTGATCGCCGATCCGCCCCGGCGTGGCATGGAAAGCCCGATCCTGGACTTGATCGGAGTATCGGCACTGCCCACGCTCCTGTATGTCTCATGCGCCGCCGACACGCTCGCGCGCGATCTTAACCGGCTCGCGACCTTCGGGTTCCGCCTTCGTTCCATCCGTCTGTTCGATATGTTTCCTCGCACACCCTACTTCGAATCGCTCGCCGTATTGACTCGGTAAATGAATTGTCAAACCCTTGATAAATATGATAAGTTTTCGCACCAGTTGGGGTGCAATGACCTGAAATGCCCGAAAGGGGTGTGGTTTTCGTCTGCGAGGGTAATCGGAGTGGTTATGCGAATGCATGTTAATCAAATACATGAAATTGGTATATCCGTTGTTTACGAGCGGATTGAGGGACGGAAGCAAGCGTGACGCCGCAAACTATACGGACACTTGATCGTTGGCTTGGAATTCCGGTGTGTACCTTCTTGTCGCTGTTGACACGCATCCAGCGTTGTTTTGCGGGCGGCGTTCCTCCCTTGCCGCGTCGCCTGGTGTTCGTCAAACTTATCGAGATGGGATCGACGGTGTTGGCCGCGCCCGCGCTGGCCGAGGCCGTCGCGAGGGTAGGACGCGATAACGTTTTTTTGCTTCTGTTCGGCCGTAACCGTCCGATTGCCGACGCGATGGACATGTTGCCGGAAGCCAACATTATCGAGGTTGACGACCGATCAATGCCACGTTTTTTCTTGACGCTTGTCGATGCCATGCGGCGATTGCGCCGGGAGCATATTGATACGGCGATTGACCTCGAAGGATTGGCCCGGGCATCGGCCGTGATTACATGGATGACCGGGGCCCGGCGGCGGGTAGGGGACTATAATTTCACCTCGGAAGGACCTTATCGCGGTCGGCTATTTAATGTGGAACTGAACTACAATTTCCAGCGTCATATTGCCTCGTCGTTCGTTGCCATGACGCGGGCGGCATTTACCAACAGCCGTGAAAACCCTTTGCTCAAGGCATCCGTTCCCGAAGGCCCATGGTCGTTACCTGAGTTCGTTGCCGGTCCGGGCGAAGGCGAGGTGTTGATTAAGGAAATCGAACGGTTGTCGGGGAAACCGGCAGGTCGGCCGATTGTGCTGCTGAATCCCAACTGTTCGGACATGTTGCCGTTGCGTCGTTGGCCGGACGATCGGTTCATCGAGCTCGGGAGAATGATTCTGCGCGATGTTCCGCAGGCAACCGTGGTGATATCCGGGGCATTCGATGAACGGGAAGACGGGGAGCGCATGGCGCGCGCCATTGACCCGGCTGCAACCCGCTGTTTATCGTTAGCCGGCCGCACCACTTTTCGGGAGTTGCTCGTGTTGTTATCGCTGGCTGACGCGCTGGTTTCCAACGATAGCGGACCTTGTCATTTTGCTGCGTTAACCGATATTGCCGTGGTTGCCTTGTTTGGCCCTGAAACCGCCCATTTGTACGGGCCATTGGGACGCCGGGTACGGGCCTTAAGCGCCGGTTTGGCTTGTAGTCCGTGTGTCAATATGTTGAATCACCGATTCTCGCCATGTAACAACAATCGCTGCATGCAGGCATTGAGCGTGGATACGGTTTATGATGCCTTGTGCGACCTGATATCCATACAGCGATAACCACAACGGTGAATGGCGCTCTTTTTTTTATGAAACAAGACTTCGAAATCGGTTTGCTGTGCGGGTGGCAGGATCAACGGTGGGCAGGCATGGAATGCGGGAAAACGCTTAAATGTTTGCCTGATCCATTGATAATAGTCGGCGTCATCGGTTGCCAAATAGACGCGGCCGTCGGGGATCAGTTTATGCTGAAGAACCTCAACAAACTCCGGGGTGATAAGTCGACGCCGGTGATGGCGCCGTTTGGGCCAGGGATCGGGAAAAAAAATGGTGCATTCGGTGATCGAATCCGGAGGGAAACAATACATCAGCGCTGCAAACGCTTCGCCATGCCAAAGATGGATATTGAACAAACCTTCATACCCGGCACGTTTCGCCAAACGCCGCAACCGCGAGATCATTCGATCGACACCAATAAACCAAGCGTGTGGCAGCGCAGCGGCCCGGCCACGCAAGGAACGGCCCTTGCCGCAGCCAATGTCCAGGATAACAGGTTGCCCGCCGCTCGGAAGCAGTCCGTCAATGGCGTAAGCCACCGGTGTTGCGGGGGGCGTATGGGAGTCGTCCGGCAGTGGCATGACCAAATGGATCACTCAAGCGGATTATCCGAAAAGGCGCGCAAAGAACCCTTTTTTTTCCTGCAAACTGTCATCGATGCTTTTCTCGATATAGTCAACCGCGAAAATCCGGAATTTATCGGCGCCGATCGATGGTTTATATTTATGGATGGCTTTCTTCAGGCCTTTTTTGCCGGCCTCAATACAGATATTGATGACGGGCGGTTCCTTTGAGCGTTTTCGAGCCAGCGAAGTTAACAGGGGCATGAATTTACGCAACATTCTTTTTTCAGCTTCGAAATCACCGCGTTTGCAGGCCATGATTTCGTTTTCCATGATACGGTCTTGGGAAGCTCGCGACGTTGCGCCGGCGTTCCCTTCTTGCATGCGAAGTGAAATCTTCATGGCAATATATCCTCCTCGTCAATGCGGAGTATGATAACCACGAGTTTTCCGTATGGCAAGCCCAAAAATATATCATCTTAAAAAAAGACGGCGGTTTCCATCTACCCGGCGCAAGTCACGGTCTGGCCGTAGATGGTCTTACCCTTTGGCCGGGGTGTTGATGATTCCGTTGTGTGTTGCCGCGGGACGGACTCTTTGGCGCATGCTTGGCAATGGATCACGCCCATTCCAAGAGGTGACCACTTCCGTGCCGGCATTGTTTTTCTGTAGCGGCTTATTGTTATGGATGTTTGTTTACGGGATTTTGCCGCGACCGGTCAAGTTATATGTGCTGGGCCATGAATTGACGCATGCATTGTGCGCCTGGCTCTCGGGTGGTGCGGCTCATCGGTTGCGTATCGGTTCCCATGGCGGCAGTGTGGCGGTGACGACCAGTAATGTTTTCGTGGTGCTGGCCCCATATTTCCTGCCTTTGTACGCGGTGTTGGTCCTGATAGCCTATTTTATCAGCGGTTTGTTTATCAATCCCGCACCCTGGCATGCATGGTGGATGGCGCTACTGGGATTGAGCTGGGGGTTCCATTTGACCTTTACCTGCAGTACGCTTTCCTTTCCACAGCAGGATATTAAGGAGTATGGCCCACTTTTCTCATACGCGATGATCCTTTTTTTCAATCTATTGATCCTGGCGTTGGGCCTGGTATGGGTCGGCGCCCCGACATTCGAGGAATTTATCGCCGTATTCACCGACGAACTCGGTATTGTTGCCCGCTGGCCGTGGCGGCTGTGGAAGGCATATAACGTTGAGACGGGTTAACGGTCAAGCTGAGCGGGCAAGTCTTCGGTTGGAGTGGCGCTGGTTGCGCCGGGATGTTCCCATAATTCTTCCAGCGCATAATATTGGCGTTGGTGGGCAAGCATCAGGTGAACCACTACATCCAGGTAGTCCAAAACCGTCCAACCGCTTTCCGCATCGGTCTGGGCTATATGGCAGCGCACACCTTTTTGCTTTAATCGTAACCGTATTTCTTCGCCCAGTTCCCTGAGATGGGGAATGCTGTTCGCGCTTGCAATCAGGTAATAATCGGCGAGGTAGGACGCTTTGCGAACATCGACGCAAACCGGATTCTGCGCCTGCATATCCGTCAGGATTAACATGATCGTATCTGTCAGGTCTTGGGAACTCAAGGGCAAATTATCCTCCTTTACCGTGACCGGCTTATTCGGCCTTCGGAGATCGGGTCGAACATGACGCGGTCACGGGGTGTTTATGATACAGCCGGTGGCGGTCGATATATTCCACCACCGGTTCGGGAACAAGATACCGGATTGAACGGCGCTTGGCAACCCGATTCCGGATTTCCGTCGATGAAACATTCAGACTGTGACCCTCCCGTCGCGCCGCCAGCAAACGGTTGCGTTGCTCGCGATCCTCGATAGCCGGCGATCCCGGAGCAAGTCGAATGCCCGGTCGTGCCAGTGTCACGAACTCGCAGGATTTCAATAAAACATCGATCTGATACCAGTTCGGCAGGTCAACCAGACTGTCATCGCCAATAATAAAATGAAAACTGTCGTTAGGGTATTGTGACTGCAATTGCTTGACGGTGTCCACAGAATACGAAAGACCTCCCCGCTCGATTTCGAAAGTGCAAATCTCGAAATGGGGTAAGTTCGCAATCGCAGCCGATAGCATCGCCAGACGATGCTTGGCGGGCGCAAGGGTTGCGTCGTCTTTGTGCGGTGGTGTCGCGCAGGGAATGAAGAGAACACGGTCCAGGGCGAAAAATTCGGCGGCATCCTGTGCCATCAACAAATGACCGGTATGCACCGGATTGAACGAGCCGCCCATAATTCCGGAACGGCGGGTTTTTTTCGCCGGCTTGGGACAGGAAGAAGTATTCATGAAA
>PXCX01000345.1 GCA_003565195.1 PVC group bacterium
CGTTGAGAGAGATCGTGTCGCCCGCCCCGATTCGTATCGTACCGGCTTGGTTGACCTGTCCTTCAATGCCAACCCGGTCATACGATGCGCGCAGGATTTCAACTTCAACCGTGGCCTGCCGAAACGCACGGCTCATCAATACGTCTCGGATTTTTTCAGCCGCTTGATCCTCCGTACAGTTGAATAAAATGATGGGACCGATATATCCCAGATTGACGGCGCCGATTTCATTGACCGCGTATTGACCGTCCAAAGTCGGATCTTCCTTGACCCGGATACGAAGCACCGCATCCGGCTGAACCGTCAAGGTCGAGCCTGTCGTGACGTCCGGAACATCGGGCGCGCCGGGCGCGGGCGCATTCGCATACACAGGTTCCGATGCTGGCGGCGGTTCGGCATTGAATGGCGCTACCGGTTCCGATGGCGGCGTCGCAATAGCCTGACCACCGCGGACATCCTGCAACAAAGCCCGGTAGCGGGCCTCGATTTGCTCGTCGGTTAACGCCGCATCTCTTTCAAAGGCACGCACAGTCGGCGCCGGTTGCGCGTCATTAACGCGCCCCGGCCGCGAGCCGGAAGCACAACCGCTCAATAACAAAATCAACCCAAACAGGGTCGAAATGTAAAATGTACGGGATAATTTTTGCATGTAGCCATCCAGTTTACGACCGTCAAATATCACAACCTCTGCCGAATACCGCTTAATAAACTATCAAAATACAAGAAAAAGGTCAATTGTTTTAAAATTTTTATTTTTTCACAAAGTCTTCCCTTACCGGATGCTTTGCAGCCGGCGCGCTTCGCGGATCATTTCATCGGTGGCAAACGGACTGCGCAGAATCTCGCGCAATAATTCATCGGCACGGTTTTGTTCGCCGTCTTCCAAGTGTTTGCGCGCTGTCTCAAGGTTTTGGGCGATGGTTCGGCGACCGATTTCATCCATGCGCTGCTGGATTTCGTTTTTTATCTGGGACGGATAATCCGGATTGGCCACAATGTCGCGAACCATTTGCATTCCGGCCCGCAAATCACCCTGGGCCACCAACACTTCGGCTTTGGTTGCTTTGATATAAGGGTAGGCATACGCTCGTTCGTCCACTAATTCAAGCGCTTTATCGACAAAAAAAGCGGCCCGTTCCACTTGACCTTTTGCGAGGTAGACCACGGCCATGGTATCCAGTAATTCGGGTTGATCGCCGGCAAGGCGTTCGAGTTGCGGCAACATGTTCACGACGCGTTCCCGCATTTCCGGATGACGCGCCATCGTGTAGATCAGATTGTTTAGAAGGATTGGATTGTCCGGATATTCGTTTAAGGCCGCTTCGAGGATACTGACGGCGTGCTGCAACCGATTCTCGAGCCGCGCCGATTCAGCGGCCAGGATGATCGATGCGATCTGGACACCACGAACATCTTCGCCGCGGATAATCGGGACCAGCGTGCTGAGCGCGCGTCCCGGATCACCCTGCCGGAAATGAACATACCCCAGTTGTTCGGTCCAACGGGTATCCTGGGGAAATTCTTTCTGTAAATACTGCAGCGCTGCGACCAGATCGCGATCGAGCGTTCCATCAACAAAGTTCAGATTAACCAGCATCTGGTAGAACGGCTGCGGATTGCGGGCATGATCAGCGCCCCCCAGCGCGCATGACAAGGCCCAGCGGGTGTCCCCAAGCTTCAAGGCGCTGCGCAAACCCACCACATAGGCCGTTTCCAGACCTTTTCCGTGATCGATCGCATAGCGGGCGGCAACCGCGGCGGCTTCCGGCAAACCCTGGCGCAAAAGGTAGTCCGCCGCCCGCACCATGGTGTCCGGCGAGAACTGCCGGTCAACAACTGCCGCCGTGACAGTTTCCAGCGCCCAAGCCTCAAGATCGTCCGCGCCTTCAGTCGCCAGTAATTCCGGCCTCAAACGCGTCACCAAAGTTGCCAGCCAAAACTGGGGAACATCGGGAAACTGACGGTACGCCTCGGCCGCGATTTCCGGATCGCCATCGGACAATGAAACCCGTAAACGCCATAAACCCACGCAGCCGGGCGATACAACCAGAGCCTTGTCAACCGCCGCACGGGCCGCATCGACTTGTTGCTGTTGCAACAGTAGAACCGCCAAATTGTAGACGGCGGCCGCGGCTTCCTCCGGATCGCGACCGGCATTGAGCCAGACGCTGACCCGCGTGACTTGACCCGTTCCACCGGCCGCAAACCAGGCGGCCTCGCGTTGTCGCAGTGCCGCAATGAACGGGCTTTGCGCCTCTTCGGCCAGCACGGCGGCCCGTTGCGCCGCATCCCGCATAGCCTCGGCAGTCATCCCGGCGGCCGGCGGCCGGCGGCGAACCGTCATTTCGGCAGGCACAACCCGTGCCGCTTGGCTCGCAGCCTCGGTTTCGCGTAAGCTGACACCACTAACCCGCGCAACCCGCCGGGCCTCCTGAATACGGCCGGTATCGAACAATAATTGCGGATAGAGCGGCATACGTTCGATGTTGGGTAATCGCGATAGAATGAAAAGCGCCTGTTCGCTAAACCCGAACGCTTCCCAGCAGACTGCCAGGGCGGTTTGCGCTTCGGGCGCTTGCGGGAAATCGGATGCCGCCTGCATGGCCGTCCGAAACGCCAGTTGGCCCAAGCCCATGTTCAAGCCGGCGTTGACATACATCAAGCGCGCCCGCATCGAGGGAAACTCGACCAGCTCTATAAGACGCCGCAGTTTTTCATAAGCGTTTTGCCATTGGGCGTCACGTTCGTAATTCAAGGCATGCTGCAACAAAACCTCGGCCTCCATTTCCGGATACACGGCAGCTATGGTGTCCAGCCGCTGGCGCGCCTCGCTAGTGCGCCCCAACATCCCCAGAACAACCGCGTACATGCGGTCGAACCGCACGGTCATCGCATCGGCGGCATCGCGTTTCTCCAACTCAGTCAGCGCCCGCTGCAAGTAGCTTTCCCGCAATTGTTCAAGCGGTAAACGAGTCATCTCTTCCGCCAGCGGAACCCGCTCCCAGTGCGGGGCAAATCCGGGTTCATGGCGGCGCTCGCGATAGGTGGCGCGCATGTCAATGGTTTCCAACGCCGAACGGGCGCTTTTACCGACTTGCCGACGACGGAACAAAAACCAGTTGCCGGCGTGCCGGGCCGCCGTGAAAAACAAGGCCGGATCGTTCGGATCAAGCGTCTCCAATTGACGCCAGGCGCGCCAGGCCAGGTCGGGGCGACGCATCCGGAATCCGTAGTCGATCAATGAAGATAGACGATCGACATCGATACGGTCGAGATTATTGGAGAATGCCTTTTCAAAACGTTCTTCCCATTCGCTATCCGGGTGGCGCGCCGCAAACTGCGCCAGATCGCCGAGTAAGCGGATTTCATCCGGCCATTGACTGTAAGCCTGACGCAAAATCCGGCCGGCAACTTCCGGACGGTTGACGGTTATGTTGGCATGCACAGCCAGCAACGCTTGATCGACATCCTGATAGGGCATGGCATGATAGGTGTCGGCAATCGCCTGCCATTGATCGCGGCGGGCCATGTACGGATACAGCGCGCGGACCCTCGGAACGGTGACATAGGTGGCGGCCGCATGACGCACATACTCGGCGACGGTAGCCGGATCGTCGACCTGAGCCGCGTATTCGGCCCGGAAAATCGCCAGCGAGGGATGACCCTTGAGCACGTCTTCCGGCAAGGTTTCAAGCACCGCCGCCGCCTCGTTGATTTGGCCCAACGCCGCCAGCGAAGCACTCTGCATGGCGCGCTCCATGTGCGACAGCGGTTCGTCCAAGGTCTCAATCAGGCTCAACGCCCGTTCGTATTTTCCGCCGCGTACCAGCGCTCGGACCTTCATGGTCAACAATTCACGGTCGTCCGGCGTTAGTTCCAAAGCAGCCCCGGCTGCCCGTTCGGCTTTATGCGGTGCTTCGTGCAACAACGATTCGATAACCCCCTTAATCATCGTCGCCCGATGGAATGCCCGCCGTTTGTAACCGGCGCCCGCCAACGCCGCAATCGTGACCAGTACCAGCGCGCCAATCGACGCATACCTGACCACCAGCCGCCATAACGGCGGCAGGAACGATGAGCGCTGCGGCGGCTTGGCATCGCCCGCCGCCCAGGCTCGTAAGTAATCACGCCGCTTGGTGCTGTACGATCGCCACCACACCATCTCTAGCTGCACCAGCGCAATCGCAATTAACAGGAATATACCGGCGGTATCGTGCAGAACGGTTGCCGATATTTCGCGGGAGGCGCGCGTGGCGAAATGTACAATGCTCCCAATCCGCAAAATGTTGAGCGCCAGTACCTGCAGCATACCAAGGACTAAAAACGAAAGCGTTTCATACCAACGCATCCGTAACAACATGCCGACCCCAAGAGTACACAACAACACCGTCACGGCGGTGCGCATGCCGCTGCATTCCTGCGGCACCCCGAACTCCGCGTTCGCCATACGCAATACTAAACCGTCCGCCCAAATGCGATGATTGAAGATATGCAGAAACCATTCCGAACCAAGCACCGATACCCGTTGCATCCACATTTCGAACGGGCCAAACACCTGGCCCGGCAACGGATGAACCCAGTAAAACAGAAAAAGCGCTTTGATAATGTTCCAACGATAACAGGAGGGCAATGCCCAGCGAACCGCCGCGAAAAGCAACAACACCAAACCAAGCCACTCGAACTGGCGCACCGGAATAATCAAACCTACAACCGATAATAATGCAGCCGCGACCGCCAGTATGGGTAAACCGATGGGATAACGGTCAAATAATCCGGGTCGCGACCGGCGGCCGGCGGACGGTTTACTCGCCAACAGCGCAAACGACAGTAGTAAACCAAGGGTTAAACGAACCATCCAATCGGGATCGTCCACCGGCGCTCGACTCAAATGCGCCACGGACCAAACCAACGCCAGCGCCAAGGCGCCCACTAAAACCAGTTTTTGAAGATTATTAATATGCATAATTGTACCAGTTCAGGATTCAGAATTGATGCGAGAAGGTTAACATGGCTTGAAATGTATCACGGGTAAATTCCATATCCTTGCGATCGCTGAAACGTTCGTTGTGCTGGTACCAGGTATCGAATACAATTCGACGGGTAACATCGAAATGGGTTCCCAACCGCCAGAAAAAAGTTTCGTAATCCGTGCCGCGATCCAGCGGCAGCGCTTGATCATCGGCCCGACGATCAGGACGCCGGTTGCGGCGCAACGTGTAACCGGTCGCGCCCCGCAAACGCGCAAACGAGGTTAACGGATAAGACGCATCCGCCTGGTAGCGCGTGTCCGTGTAGGAAGACACATATCGTGACCCGGGATCGACATCCCGGTAATCGACCGTCAATCCCGCATGAAGCGCGTCACCCTGCCAACCCATGCGGTAGCGATAACGATCCACCGTCTGATAGGTGGTGTCGAACCCTTCCTCGACCGTACGCGACACGTCCGCCTGATGCGTCAACTGGGGGATCCATACCCAAAAGCCTTCCTCGGCATTCAAACTTGCACCCCAGTTTACGCCTTCGCGACCGGTTGCGGCATCGTCAGCGGCGGAATCCAGGGTCACAATCGAATAACCGAACCATGCGCCGGCGGATACATGACGCGTCAACGAAAGATCGGTAAATAAGGAATAAAGCTGTTCGTCGTAATCCGTGCGCTCCCGCGCGGCGTAGTCCGTCTGCGTAAAGCGGGCACGTATGCCCGCGCTCACATAGGTTCGATATTGTTGCGAATAAGATAGTTCCTGCCGATGGGTAACACGTTTTTGATTCCGAAACTCGCGGGACTGCGGCCAGTAATCACTACGCGAAAGCGCCAGCGATACGTTCTTGTCCGGCGCCGGCATCCAATCGGTGTCCACACCGAATACATTCCGGATATATTCGTATTGCCTACCGCTAAGCTCATCGATCAGCCCGCGACTGTCCACGTAATCCGTACGCCACACAAAATTATCGTATATCGTCCCGCGTATATAAGGCGTTAACCGGAAGGCCGCCGATAAAGTGCCTTCAATCCCCTCTTCCGGTAACGTCACCAGAAACAGATCTTCCTCGGTACCCAGCGGATAATGTTGATAACGGACCCGGACCGAAAGATCGATATCCGCATTCCGGCTCAACAGCAGATAGTTGCGGAAGTCCAAGGTTGTAATCAACGGCCATTCGGCGCCGTCTTCACGAATCCGGCCGCGGCGCTGGCCGTACAAATAATCCGTGCCGGCGCCGCTACTGCGCGTGTGCCGGAATCCGGCCGACTGCGATAACCGGATGTCGGAATAAAACGGTCCGATCCGCAAAAACGCGTATTCCGGAACCGCCACCTCGCGGTGCATGTGATAGCGTAAGGTCTGCCCGTGAACGCTTCCGGTACCGGCGATGATAAGCACCCAAAACGCGGACACCACCCAAAACACCACAGCACGCCGATACCCGGCAAGAACACCTGTTAGCAATGCGTTAGCTCGAGTGCCCGCTATCGTGTGGCGATGCTTGAGGTTAGCTACCATAACGCGCCTTAAAAGGTATCCCTCCGTAAATTTTGGCAAGCTGCCGCCATTGGTCGCCGCCGCGAATCGTCATTCGCAACGGGACACCCTGTTGGTCCGACGCTCGACATAAAGACTCCATTTCCACGAAGTAAGCACAATTCTAGCAAAATGACGATCGATTGTCGATAGGGGAGCAGGATGCCCCAAAACCGCCTCTCGTCGCCCGTCATCGTTAACCGTTCTTTCTTTCATTCCGTTCCCTCAGCCGGCGTTTACGCCTCCCGATTCCGCCAAATCGCGATCAATAGCAAGCCATAGGCGAACGCAATCCATGCCGTCAACAGGGCCGGCCCCACCGCGCCGCCGCCGGGCTTGATTTCCGTAACCCACGGATGGAAAAGGAAAACATTCATCCAAGCCGACCGGATCCATGCCTCGGGCACACCCAGGCGCCCCAGCAACGACGGAATCACGGCACCCATCCCCAGGGCGCCGGATAGCAGAAACCAGCGCCGAAATCGCGCCGCCAACGGACGCCCACGCCAGCCGTCACGCAAAAGCGGCGGCAACATCACAAGCGTTGCCACGAAACAACCGACAGCAATATGGATGGTGGGATGAGTCATGGGGGAAAAGCTGAAAAACTGAAAGGCTGATTTTAATTTCCGGTTTGTCGCGGTCTTTAATCAAAATCATGACATTTTGGCTTTCGCTTTCTCGCGGATATTCAACTCACGCCAGGCAATCAGCAGCATGCCAATCGGCATCGACATCATGACGATCCAATTCCAGGGCGCCAAATCGATGCGCTGTTCCATGGCATCAATTGTGCCATGCCAGAAAAAAATATTGATCCAGGGACTGCGATGCGCATGCACATATCCCTCCACATCCCCCAGCAACAAAGGGATATCAGGCAAGATCGCCCATAGACCGCATAACGCCATGGCCAGGGGAAGCACAACCAGTAACGCCATCCCGGCCCGGCCGCCACACAAGACGTAGATCGTCAAACCGATCAAAAAAGGAATTCCGGCGCCTATCACAATATGGTTCATAGATCCGGAATTGGAACCCAGGAACGCAGCTCGCGCACGCGTTCAAAAGCCTTTTGCGCGCCGCGCCGATCATTCATGTTGATGCGTAACTTTCCAACTTCATACCAGAGCAGATAATTGTTCGGATCCAGTTGAGCGGCATACGAAATCGCGTTTTCACCCAAGCGGGCCGCATCCCAGGTTTGCGCCAAAAAACAGCGCCGCCCGAATTCGAACCATGCCTGCCATGAGGTAGGCGCCCAGGCAACAGCATGCATGAGTTCCGGCAACGACGCATGCGGCAAGGCATTCGGATTATCGCCGCGATGCATACGGCGCCATGCCGGCGCCGCCATCAAAACCACTACCAGACACCAGACGGCACAACACCGGGCGCCGGCCGATGACGCTTCGCGGTTCGCCACACTTGACGGCGCCGCCAAACCGAAGCCCGCCAGCGAGGCCAAAACAACGGCATATAACGGTATATGATGCGGAAAATCAACCAATCCATGCACACCCGCCACCGTCACAGCGCCAAGCGTCACCCCGACAAAAAAATCCCTGTCGCAGACCGACGCCGCCGGTATCCCAGCGCTGCCGGTCTCCGCAATCGATCGTTCCGCCGCGGATTTACAGCCGCCGGTTCGAATCCCCAGCGCGCGTAACCATGCCACCACCCATACCGCCGCCAGGAACGTCCCCACGATGCCGGTCTCGGCCAATAATTGCAAATACTGGTTCGAAGCATGCGTACGCGACTCGCGACGCGAACCCAGACGATGCTGGGGGTAGACGGTACGCAACGCATTGGCGCCCGCGCCAATCAGTGGATAATGCCGCCATATAATGTAGGTGTCTTGCCAGGCTTCAAAACGGGTTTGCGCAGTGAGCGCCGTCAGCGGCTGCCGAACCCAGTCAGCCAGCCGCGCGCGAACCGGCGCCGGCGACCGCCACAAAATGACGGCCACCAAAAGCATGCCGATTACCGGAATAAAAACCGCCATCCATAACCGTTGCCGGCGCTCCGGCCGGAGACCGCCGTCAAGAGATACCGCCCGGGTCGCTTGACCACCCCGCAATGGATCGGGGCCGACAAACAGCGCGCGATAAAACTTCCATAACCCGACAACCAAAATGCCGCAGACAAATGCCAGAAAGCCACCCCGCGATTGGCTCATGATTAACGCGAAGATCATTAAACAAACCCCCGCCATCATCAGCACCGCATGCAACCATCGCCGCGCCACAAGATCGTCGACCCAGAGCACCATCGACGGCACGGCCAGCAACGCCAGGAAACCGGCGAAATGGTTGCGATTGGCAAAACAAGCCATCGGGCCCGGCTGCGATACGGGAATCGGCAGTACCCACCAGAGCGTATGTTCCTGCGGCACCAGCGTCTGCCCGATATAACCGACGGCGCCAATCAAAACCCCGAGCAACACCAAAAAACGCAGGTAAACCCGACGCATACGCATGCCCATGCCTGCCGTCAACATGACAAACGATAAAACACAAACCGTCAGCACCATCATCCGTAAAGTTCCGCCTAAATTGCGGCTCAACGCAAACCGGCGGACCGGCGTCGACACTAAATCCAATTGTTCCGCTTGTTGAAAGCGCGACAAGGCCTCCAGGTTTTGAGCATGCCGCAACCCGCCGTGAAACACGCTGAAACCGACCGGCACCGGGATGGTGGTAATCACCAAAAATAATAAGAATATAGCCCCCGCCCCTCCGACCGCGCGAACCCGGGACGTACCATTTTCAGGCGAACATGACGCCAACACCGTCCAGACCAAGGCCAACCCTACGGCAGCCAACGTGATCGCACCCGGCACAATCCCGCCGCCCATCACGGCCAGCCATATAACCGTCAGCATGAGCGTCCAAAGCGCGACACGATTTGGCCAGCGCGAGTTGCTCACTGCATAATTATTCATTGCTGCTGAGACGTATCAGATTAACGCCGGACACGGTGGCGGTGGTGGTGGCGGCGGCGGCGGCGGCGGCGGAGGCGGTGGTGGAGGAGGCGGCGGTGGAGGAGGCGGCGGGGGAGGAGGCGGCGGGGGATCAGGAAAGCGTATATCGGGCGGTGTAATCACGGGAATATCCTCGAACGGATCGTAGGGCTCGACCGGCGGTTCGACCGGCGGCTCAACCGGATCGATATCCAGCAGGCATATCCGGTACGGTATCCTGATGACCAGCATCTCCAAATCCGCCGCCATACTTACCACGCGGAATCCCGCAAACTCATCAGCCGTTTCCGGCGACGCACGCCAGCGTTGCTCATTCCGCGGAATATCCGTTCCCCAACCGCCACCGCCCCGATTGCGTTGATCCGGATGCTCGGCGCCGACAGGACACGACAACCATTCGGCAACGTTGCCGCTGAGATCGTATATCCCGTAAAGATTCCGGTTGGTCCCCGTCGTCTCACCCATGATTTCGGTAGCGCCGTCGAAATAGCCCACCGGCGTCGTCCCTCGCACCGGCGTCTCGTGATAGTTGGCATCGAGCGGCGTAACTTCATCCCGTCCGAAACCGTATGCCACGTTGGTGACCCCATTCCAGGCGGCCGCCTTGTAATACTCGTTGAACATATCGGCGCGCGAAACCAAGCCGGTGGTGTTGTCCATCGGCAACCGATATCCTTTAATATCGAGCCACGCTTGCCGTTCCGCCACCGTAAAACGGCCTTGCGCCCAGTTGGTGGGATAACTGGTCACCGGCGCCCAGTCCAAACGGTTCGTTCCTTCACCGTAACAAAGCGATTCGGCGCCGCGTCCCGATTTAAGGGTCAGCCAGTTGCAATATTTTACGGCCCCAAACCAACTGACACCCGTAACCGGATGATTCGAATAGGTATGACCGGCTTGCGGGACATCCTCTGACACGCGGTAACGCCAACCGGTCGGCGCGCCACCGTCATATTCAAGAACACTTTTGCCGATCTGAAACAGTTCATGTTTTCCGGCGCGCATCTCCGGATTGATCCAGACATCACCGTTGGCGCCGTAAAACATGTGTCGCCCACGCAGACTATCGGCGTGCGCCTGGGCATCGTTTAGAAATTGCACGAAATCGGCATTGGTCACCGGATAACGCGACATATAAAAACTATATTCCGGACCACCCGGCTGGCCTCCCCCGGGAATTAGACGCCAGTTACGCTCGACCGCCGGAATCTCGCGTTCCATTCGCTCCAACGGCGCTACAAGAACCTCCAGCTCATCGCCATCACGACGATATTGTGCGTTGCCAAGATAAAGCATGCCGCCGTCGAAAATGCCCTTGCGCGCTTCGCCCAGCACCAAGACGCCTTCCCCGAAATCCCAGCGCGGAAAGCCGTGAACGATATCCGGGGAGGCATCCTCCAACCCAAGCCGCGGCACGAACCTGTCGGCGCCGGGCCAGAACACGAAAACCAGTTCACCGTAACCCTGCCCAACATACAACAGCAGGTCGACACCGGGTTGCACATCGGCATAGCGCGCTCGCGGCAGACCATCCGGCAACAGTTGCAACCAGTCATTGAGATCGCCATGCACCATCCCCGGCGGACGCCGTAACAAGGCATCGAGATCGGTTGTCCGCGCCCCGCCATGGGCCCACGGCAACCCGAGCCGTAACGTCAGCTCGCTCGATAAACCGTACGCCTCCAGATCGCGATCCGGCCGATGTAAGTGCAGCGGAACCTCTCCGGCGCCAATGCTGCCCGGCAAGGTTTCGAACGGAGCGTCACAATTGAGATAGGCTTCCGGCAGCGGTTCCGGATCGGTCGCGGCAGCCGATGGCTCAGTCTCCGGCGGCGCAACCCCCTGCGCCGGCGGCACGGGATCGGACACCCGTTCCGGCGCCGACACGGTAACCGGATCGCCGACAGAAACAATCGGCTGCGCATAAAAAAAACGACCCGCCATCACCACGCTGCCCGCCAACAGTAAAACGGCCAGACTCCGCAAGTATTGATGGCGTTGTAAACGGAACCGTTTCATGCCATTGTCCCTTTCAACGATTGAAACCTATATTCTCATATCCAGCCAAGAAAATCAAGCGCGCAATGAAGTTTTGCCAATCAAAAATCAATAATCCGCAATTCCGCGCTGTCTGATTGCGCGCGGCAACACAACCGTTCGCCGCCATGTCTGCTCAGGAGCGCCGGACGCGGACAGTTTCAAGGTTAAGACAACGGCAGCCGGCAACTCGACTTCATTATCCCAGGATTCCTTTCCCGCGCCCGTCGCTTGTCGTGGTGTGGACGCTGCCAAATCGTCTGGATCAAGATAGCTGATCGTCAGCGAATCAACGTTTTCAATCCATATCTCAGCCCGTTCCGGCGGCAGCTCGTCAAACAACCATGTCTCGCGCAAAATCGCCCGTTCGCGCGGATCAAACCAGTAACGAACATATCCCGGAACGAATCCATCATAATTGGCCGAAGCAACAACCGTCGCCGGTATGATTATTTCATCGGAAGACCCGTGCAAGGGCAAGCGGTCGCCGGATGTCCACGTATCGGAGCCGGCATAAAACGGTTCGGCATTCATCAGATCGCGTTCCCAAACGGCCAGTCCCGGCAGGCCACCGGCTTCAAGCCGCAAATGATCGCGCGCGGTTTGCCATGTCCGGATACCGGCCGCCAGCACGGCGCCAATCGCGGTGATCAGCATGGCCAGAATCAAGCTGGCCACCAGTAATTCGATCAACGTAAAACCGGTGTGCCCGTTTTTATTGGAGTTGACCAACCCTTTTATTTCCAGTTAGCTATGTCGGCCGCCGTCCCGTCCTGGCCATCGGCGCCAGCCGACCATAGATCAAAACCGTTGGGATTGTGGCGGCCGGGAAAACGATAGCGGTAAGGCCGATTCCAGGGATCGATGGGCTCGTTTTCAAGGAACGGCCCCTCCCAACCACCGACACGAGCCGACTGCAACAGCACATCCAGCCCCTCGGATTCGCTTGGAAATCGGTTGTTATGCAATCGATAAAGCTGCAATGCAACGGTAATATTGGCAATATCGCCGGCGGCAATATTGGTTTTGGCGGCATCCGAAGCTGGCCAGATACGCGGCAAGACCATACCGGCCAATGCCGCGATGATTATGGTTACAATCATCATTTCGACCAACGTGAAACCGGCGGCTTTCCGAAGGCCTATGACACGTAGAGGTTTCATGCCTGACATTATACCCTATTTGCCCGTCATCCGTCCAGTCCCCTGGCGTTCAGGGCCAAACGCATCTAATTTATCGAGCAAGGGTATCCGAGAAAAGGGTGGCGGTT
Organism: PVC group bacterium; assembly: GCA_003565195.1. Lineage (GTDB taxonomy): Bacteria > Verrucomicrobiota > Kiritimatiellia > CAIKKV01 > PXCX01 > PXCX01. The sequence continues at coordinate 12,824 of PXCX01000345.1, forward strand.
AAGAAGGCGAGTAAGTGCGGCTTCGCACGCTATGGACGCTTAACCGTACGCTTAAACGCACACTTCCTCGAAACCCTTACTCGGATACCCTTCGTCGATCAACTTAATCGATCCGCAGGGGCGAAATGGTCCGTCAGAA
>PXCX01000024.1 GCA_003565195.1 PVC group bacterium
ACATCATGATTCGATCCAGCCCGACAATGTTTATGCCGTCCTGGTCGTCACCGCCGATGCCATTTCCGCGGCCCGACCCGGCGCACGCAGCGAAACAACCGAAATATATATTAAACGGCTTGAAAAACTTGAGCAAATCGCCCAATCGTTTGAAGGCGTACAAAAAAGTTTTGCCATCTATGCCGGCCGCGAATTGCGTGTTTTGGTCGATTCCGAGAAAAATGACGATAACCATGCCATGGCGTTGGCACGCAATATCAGTAAAAAAATCGAGGCGGAATTACAATATCCCGGAATTATCCGGGTAACCGTGATCCGTGAAACCCGCTGTATCGAATACGCCCGCTGAGTGAACGTTTATGAACTTACTTATGGTTGGTGACATCGTCGGCAGCCCGGGCCGGCGCGCATTTGCCTGGATCGTACGCCGCATGAAAGATGCGCGCAGCGTGGATGTAGTCGTGGTTAATGCCGAAAATGCCGCCGCCGGCCGCGGCATCACTCCGGCGCTGACGCGTGAACTGCTCGATGCCGGCGCCGATGTAATCACGCTCGGCGACCATGCCTGGGATCAGAAAGACCTGATGGCTGGCATCGATTCCGAGACACGAATTGTGCGACCGGCCAACTTTGCGCCCGGTTGTCCCGGCCGCGGCTGGACCACCATCGATACGCCCGCCGGCAAACTGGCAGTCATCAACCTGATCGGCCGGGTGTTCATGGCGCCTGCGGATTGCCCGTTCCGCGGCGCCGACACGATCCTGGAACAAACCGCCGGCGCCCGCTTCGTGGTGGTTGATTTTCATGCCGAGGCCACCTCCGAGAAAACGGCTATGGGTCGCTATCTGGATGGACGGGTCACTGCCGTCGCCGGAACCCATACCCATGTCCAGACCGCCGACGAAACCCTGTTGCCGCACGGCACAGCCTATATCACCGATCTAGGCATGACCGGTCCGATCGACTCAATTATCGGGCGCGATGCCAACATCATCCTCAAACGGTTTACCGACGGGATGCCGGCCAAATTCGATGTCGCGCACGGTGATGCCTCGCTGCAAGGCGTCCTGATTAAACTGGACGAGACCACCGCCAAACCGCGGTCGATTAAACGTATCCGCGAAACCATGCCCAAAACGTAGACTATCGTTATAAAACGAGTTTCCCATGACAACACCCTGGTATCCTCTGACCTTTGAACCTGTTTACAAAGACTTTCTCTGGGGCGGCAGACGGATTGCGGAATTGTACGGCCGGCGCGCAACGCCGTCGCCGTGTGCCGAGTCATGGGAATGTTCAAACCGTCCCGAAGGGATGAGTGTGGTCAACGCGGGCCGCTGGCGCGGGCGTACGCTTGCGGATCTGATCCAAACCGAAGATCATAAAGGCCTGCTGGGAACCGCGCTACCCCATCCGGACTTCCCATTATTGCTGAAAATCATCGATGCCAATCAAAGATTAAGCGTTCAGGTCCATCCCAACCAAAGATCGACCGCGATAACCGGCGGTGAACCCAAAACGGAAGCGTGGTATATTATTGAGGCTGATCCGGCGGCGCGACTGTATTGCGGTTTAAGCGCGGGTGTGACCCGCGAACAATTGAAACAGGCGGCCTCCGACAGCGATCCAGCATCCATGTTACGGCTCCTGCGCCGGCAACCGGTTACGGCCGGCGACATCGTGTTCGTGCCCGGCGGCCAGGTCCATGCAATCGGCGAAGGAATTCTGCTGTTGGAAGTGCAACAGAATTCCAATACCACGTTCCGACTTTACGATTGGGGCCGGGTCGGTGCCGATGGACGACCGCGTGCCTTGCACATCGACAAGGCGCTGGCCGCCATCGATTGGCCGGCTGCCGGATACAAGCACGCGACAACAACCGCCTTGCAGGATTTTAAGCCAATCCCCAATGTTTTCCAGAAGCGGCTGGCCTGCGGTTGGTTTGTGGTGGAACAACTGATCCTGACGGAACCATGCGACATCGAAAATGACGGCGCCTCCTTTCATGCCTGGTTTACGGTTCGCGACGGGTTAAGCGTGGCAATCGCCGGCGACCAGACCGTCCTGCCGGCCGGCAGGACGGTCCTGATGCCGGCGGCCATCAGGCATTATCGGCTGTACCCGGCGGAAACCGATCGGGAAACTTTGGCGATAAGGATCAAGGTACCCCAATGAAGCTCAGATCCTGGAATCATGGAAGCATTTGGACGCGTACGGGTAAATCGACCGTGATAGTCGTCGCACTGATCATCGTCGGCGCTTTGCTGCGCGACGGAACGGCTTGGATGGGTGACGGCTGGCAACTGGTACGCATCGGGCTGGTCTTCGCGCTGGTGGCCGTATTGATTCGTAAACAATGGGATGTGGGTTTGTCGTTGCTGCTGGCGGCCATAGCCATGGGGCTATTGTTCCCCGTCGATTGGAGCGGGATCAGGGACGCCATGACGTTCGGGATTTTCGATCCGCAACGCCATGAGCTGCGCCGTCTCGCACCCCAGGCGCTGGAACTTACGGCCATGGTGTTGTTGATCAATGTCCTGGGCGGGATGCTGGGCGCGCGGGATTCGCTAAAACAACTTATTCATTCGCTGGAATACCTGGTTCGCGACATTCGCCACGTCGGCGCAATCATTCCGGCAACGATCGGCCTGCTGCCGACTCCGGGCGGCGCCTTGCTATCGGCGCCGATGGTTGCCGAGGTCGGACGACGCGTGCAAATGAACGCCGATCTCAAGACCGCTTACAACTATTGGTTCCGCCATATCTGGGAATACTGGTGGCCGCTCTATCCGGGGATTATCTTTATCCTCAACGACGAGGAACTAAATGTAAGCGCCACCCGATTTATCCTGACCATGCTGCCGCTGACGGTCGCGGCCGGCGTCAGCGGCTGGTTTTTGATCTTGCGCCGCATCCCGCGTGCTGCGC
>PXCX01000336.1 GCA_003565195.1 PVC group bacterium
AGATGAATATTTGGTGTTTCGTACCACTCGAAGGGCAACGCCCCGGATTTCGGCATTCTGCCGCGCAATCCCAGCCGCCAACGGTTGGCCCAGTTGGCGAAATTGGGAAACACCACGACGCCCTCGGCAGCGACCCGTAACATTTCATTAAGCACCAATTGTGGTTTACGAACCACTTGCAAGGTCTCGCTGAGCAGTACCGTATCGTAATCCGCGTCGGGAATCAAGGTCAAACCCTCATCAATATCGTCCTGAATAACGTCAATCCCGCGTTGAAGCACGCGGATGACGCTGGGCAAATCGATATCCATGCCCAGCGCCCGGACATGGCGCTCGCGCCGTAACCGATCCAGCAAGGCGCCGTCGCCGCAACCCAAATCAAGAACCCGCGCATGCGGTGGGACGATGGCGGCAATCGCTTCGTAATCTTCGCCGCAGTATATCGACGCATCCCGATCCTGCGTAGCGGCGCCGGGTGTTGCAAGCCCCAGAAATGCGCGCACCGTATCGGTCAAATCGTCGATATCGACCAAAAAAGCATCATGCCCAAAAGGCGCATGCAGCATGCAATAGGAAACCGATTTACCAGCACGTAAGAGTGCCGCCGCGATCTCCCGCGATTGTTCCGGTGGAAACAGCCAATCAGAACTGACGGCAACCACCAGGAACCGGCTTTCAACGGATGCGAACGCTTGCTCCAGTTCACCGTATTTTTCTTTCAAATCGTAATCGTCCATCGCATGCGTAATATGCAGGTACGAATTGGCATCGAACCGATGGGTAAACTTATTGCCCTGATACGAAAGATAGCTTTCGATCTGAAACGGTGTCCGGAAGCGGCCGCTCGGCGATTCATCCGGCCTTTTGTCGCGTCCGAATCGGGTTTTAAGGATTTCCGGCGACAGATAGGTGATATGACCCAACATACGCGCCTGGGCCAAGCCCAGGACCGGCGAATGATCGGAAGCATAATAGTCGCCGCCTTCCCAGCATGGATCCATCAGAATCGCGTTCCTCCCCACGACATCGAAGGCCAATGCCTGGGTCGAAAGACTTGGCGCGGAAGCGATGCAAATCGCCCGTCGCACAACCGTTGGATACCGAATACTCCATTCCAGAACCTGCATACCACCCAGTGAGCCGCCGATCACAGCTTCCAAATGCTCGATTCCGAGATGGTCCAGTAAAAGACGCTGCACCACCACCATATCACCGATGGTGATTTCGGGAAAACGCGAACCATAAGGTTTACCATCGCGTGGATCAATCGACGAGGGACCGGTCGTTCCCATACAGCCGCCCAGAATATTCGAGCAGATCACAAAAAACCGGTCGGTATCCAATCCCTTGCCGGGCCCGATCATTTCATCCCACCAGCCGGCCTTGGCATCGGAGGCCGAATGGTAGCCGGCGGCATGGGCATCGCCACTCAGCGCATGGCAAATCAACACAACATTATCGCGTGCGTCATTCAGCGTGCCATAGGTTTCATAGGCCACCGTCAGATCCGGCAGCCGGCCGCCCTTCTCCAGCACCAAACCGCCGGACGGCAACGGGAGGGCGATACGTTGCGTTTCAACCAGGCCAACGCTTTTCGGGTTTTGTTTTTTGTTTGTCATGGTCATCCGCTTTACGGCCCACACTGCCCAATGATGTGTCAATGAAACGAATCTGGAAGTCGCAGGTTAAGCGCACTCATTTCATTTCTCCTAACATCTTTGCTGGCGTGATTATTCTGATTCCGAACGAAAATGCATTTGCGAAATCTTTTATGTTGTGCGTTATAATATCCGCCGCGCGATATGGTACTATATGAAGTATCGTCTTGCAAGCCCGCTGTCGCCCATGTGTCCACTGGAAAAGAAACTTGATATTCGATCACTGAAACGGCATGCTGTACGGGATGCAACAAATGTTCGATGACATCCGAAAGTTATCATTTTGGCCGGCGTATGCATGTGATGAAAGCAAAACAAAGATTCCAACCACTCACCGCAGCGGTCCGGCTTGCCACCGGAAGACGACTTAACGCCGACGGTTTGGCCGATCCTGCGACATGGCCGGCGGACGCGTCCCCTATCCTGATTGTCCTGGCAGCCGGCAAGGGAACACGTTTCGGGACCGAACCGAAATGTATTCAACCGGTGAGCGGCATTCCGCTGGCACGCCATTCGATCAATGCCTTTCAGCGTTGTTTTGCGCGTCCGGTGATCGGATTGGTCCATTACCGGCATGACGACGTTATGGCCGCCCTGGGCAACGATATCGCGTATGTTCATTCCGACAATCCGACCGGCGGCACGGCCTACGCGGCTTACGAAGCGTTCAGTGTACCTTTTCTTGCGGAACGGAATCCTTTATTGATTCTGACCATGGGCGACCGGATTGTTCCCGAATCCATTTTCAAACGGTTACTGCATATCCACGGCAACGACGATGATAGCGTGCCGCGTTTAACGATCCTGACCGCTGAATACGAGTCTCCCCGCCATATCGGCAAGGGACGGATTGTGCGGGATAAACGGGGTAATATCCTGCGTATCATCGAACAGCGCGATATTGATGCGTTGTCCGATCCAGTTCAACAACGAATTCTGCACGATACGACCGAGGCCAATTGTCCGCTTTACGCGATCCGGGCGTCATGGCTGCAGCGCTATCTCCAAGGATTAACCTGCGACAATGCACAGCAACAGTATTATATCACCGATGTGGTGGGACACATCGTTTGCGATGGTGGCGAGGTTCATTCGCTGACGATGACACCCACCGATCCGGCGTATGATCTCGTCAACTGCGATGTCACGCGGCCGCGTGATCTGGCTTTGCTTGAGGGTGTATTAAGCTCGTCGCTAAGCATACATTCTGACACCAACAATGAAGTTGAGGATTGCGCGCAACGTTTGCGTCAAGATCGACCTGCCGGCCAGGTGGCTTCGATTGCGGCCCAATTACGTGAACTTAGCGAGATGGCCGAACGCGATCAGTTGGGCTTCAAAGCCGGGCAGCCGCTGAGCATCGGGATATCCGGCGGACGCTTGCGGATTGCCTTTATGCATCCTGACATGGGTCGTTTTTACGGGCCGGCCTGGCAGATGCCGACCGGCGCCGCCGATGCGACAGGCCGGGAACAAATCGTCGTGATCATCCAGGAAGCCGATGACGGTGCGATTCATTTATTTCCAACCGATGCAGAGTTTCGCGAAACTTTAAACGCACTGCCGGCGGATGATGCGACCATGTATCCGGGCGACGACATCAGGGACTGGTATTCCTACGAAGGTTTCGGCACCCGGATGGCCGAGCGGCTGCTGTTGTCGTTGGGATACTTTTCGGAACAGGAAATCCAGTTCCGGCGCAATCAAAACCTGCCGTTACCACCGCCCTCGTTATGGGTCAGCAACGGAATGCGGCGTCCCTTTTCGCTGATCGGCAACGCGATTGCCTCGATTCGTACCTTGCGCGAAGGCGCGCGCGGCGCAAAGGTGCAGGCATGTCTTGGACGGCCTGCCTTCCGGGGGTTGCGCCTGGCCTCGACCGGCAACATACCACGCGGCGGTTTTTCCAGTTCATCAGCCGTGACGGTTGCGGTAAAAAACGCTGTGAACGCGCTGTATGACCTGGATATTCCGCCGGATCTACTGGTCCATCTTGCCTGTCAGGCCGAGTATGGCACCGGGGTACGCGCCGGATCGCTTGATCAAGCGACCGAGCAGAAAGGCAAAGCCGGGCAAGGCACCTTGATTTCGTCGAATCCAAACGATAATTATCGGCTGTTGGGAACTTATCCGGCGCCTACCGAAAGATTCCAGGTGATGTTTCCGTATACCATCGATCGCGACCGGGAAGCTTGGAAATGGTCCGGGGGTATGTTCGGCGAATCGGCCGCCGATCCGCTGCCGACAACCTCTGAAATCCGGAAACTGACGGGAAAAGCCGCCGAGATCGCCGCGATTCTGACTTATCTACCTCTGGAAGAGGATTTTTTCCCGCGTATCGAGTCCGACTTGATGCGCACGGGATACGTTGGCAAAGCGGGAATCCGCTGGATCACGGACATTTTGAGGCAACTACCGCTCCGGATATCGCGCGATGATCTCTGGAAACAATTACAAGACCGGCGCACCTGGTTGAGCGATCAATACCTTACGACACGCAGCTTATCCGAAGCACAAGCCGTTGAGCAAGCCGATGCCACGCTGAATTCGTTAATGGCCGGCTGGCGTGATCCGTTGTTGCGTCGAACAAGCCACGACGGCTCAACAGCGTTGGAAATCGGGGTGCCGTTACGCGCGATGGTCGCCTATCTGTTCGGTGAAGTTGCCAAGAATTTTCATCTGATCCGGCATCCGGAAAAATGGATTGAAACGGTGACTCTTTCCCAGGCGGGCGATCGCTGTTTCGCTATCGATCCGGCCGCATTACCGGATACGGACGACATGCTGGGTGATCTGGCTTGGGAAACCGGCACGAACGGGCCCGAGAGAATGCAACAATGGCTACAACACGCCGGGGCCACTCCGGTCGATTTCAATCGTGGACTGGACGACGTATCACTGTCGCAAAACCGTTCGCTTGCGCTGCACCGATTGGAAGGCGGCAATTTTTTCCGGGGTTTGGCCCTGATCGACCTAGCGGAGGCGATGCTCAAACGCGCGTTCGGCGCGGATACGATCGCGGTTCGCGTGAATGCCGCCGGTCAGGGCGATTATTTCCAGTTGCATCTCGACACGCATAAGGTCGGGATCGATACCGTCCAGAGTTTTTTCAGTCGCGCTTTCTATCGTCGCTTCGGATTAGATCCCAATCCGGAATACATCCAACCCCATCCCGGCGGCGGCGCCACCGGTATCCGCTTGAATCGTTTCGATCGGTTACCGGAACTGATTCACGCCTTGGAAAACGATGTTCGCTCTTGAAAAGAAAATCATCCATGGGAGCGGCATATCGCCTTCGACGCGCGAAAGCCAACGTTTGATAGTTGCCTGCGGGGGAACAGGCGGTCATGTATTCCCGGGCGTGGCCATGGCTCATGAGCTGCGTCGACGCGGCCATAAGGTCGAATTATGGCTTGCCGGTCGCGACATTGAGCAATGTTCGTGCCTGGCCTGGGATGGTCCGACGGAAAACATCCCGGCACGCGGTTTACCTTCAGGATTCTCGTGGCGTACGGCATGGAGCGGGGTCATGCTGCTTGCAGCCACGGGACGTTGTATCCGGCGCATGCGACGCGGACGGCGACCGGCGGCGGTGCTGGCCATGGGCGGCTATGCCTCGGTTGGTCCGGGATTGGCTGCCGTGGCGCTACGGATTCCGTTGGTCCTTCACGAATCCAACGCGGTACCGGGTCGTGCAATCAGCCTGTTATCGCGTTGGGCAACGACCGTTGGCCTGGCGTTTCCGGAAGCGGCAGCGATGTTTCCCGAGGGTTGCACCGCGGTCACTGGATTCCCATTACGAGAAAGCGACCGAACCGGCATCGATGATTTTGGCGGGACACTCCCCCACCCGGCCAAAGAACATTTTACCGTACTGGTTACCGGCGGCAGCCAGGGCGCCCAACGGTTGAACGAAATGGTTACGGAATCTTTATGCCTGTTGTCCGCGCGCGGCATTCGTTTTCAGGTCATTCATCTGGCCGGCCGGCGCGAAGAAGCGATGGTACGCACACGATATCAGCAAGCCGGCGTTCCTGCCGCGGTTTTCGGGTTTCTGCAGCGCATGGACCGAGCCTATGAAGCGGCCGATTTTGCAATATGCCGGGCTGGCGCCGCCACCTGTGCCGAACTGGCGGCCGCCGGCGTTCCGGCTTTATTGATTCCGCTGCCCAGCGCCGCCCGCAATCATCAGACATTCAACGCCATGGCGGTTGCCCGCGATGGCGCGGCCGATCTGGTTGCCCAGGAAGCATTGCAGCCGTCCTGGCTGGCCGATTATTTGGCCGAACACATTTCGGCACCCGAAAATCTGGAATTGATGCGCAACGCAGCCTTGCGGCGAGCTGTGATTAATGGCGCCGCGCTCACTGCCGATATCGTCGAGGCCGCCCTGCCGGTCATCAAGTGCGATGGCGATAAGTGATGCGACCTTTGGTCAAATCGTAAGGAGACATTTCCACGGTCACGCGGTCACCCGTCGTGATCTTTATGAAATGCTTACGCATTTTTCCGGATATATGCGCAAGCAATTCATGACCATTCTCCAGCTTGACTCGATACATGGTCGCCGGTAAAACCTTGACGACAACGCCGTCAAGCCGAATGGCCTCATCTTTTTTTCCTGCTGTATCTGCCGCGGACATAATCATCTCCAATCCGAACGCATGATTTGAATGCGTGCCAAAGAGATTAAAAATAAAGGAATCGGCCGTTGAAGTCAAGTTTAGATTTTGTTTTTTAAAATTTTGCGGAGTCGCCCATCTTGCGGCTTAACCTAGAGTCCGTTTGTGAGCTTAGTAGCGACGCACCCTAGAATCCGGTCGACAACCTGCTCGACGGTCATCCCGGTGGTATCGACCCGTATGGCGTCCGCGGCACAGCGCAGCGGCGCGGAATGCCGGCTGCTGTCTTTTTGGTCGCGCCGTTGCAACGATGCCTTGACGCGGGCAACATCGCCACCGGTTTCGATGGACCGCCGGCGTGCGCGTTCTTCGGGATCGGCATCCACGAAAAACTTTAGCGGCGTTTTCGGAAAAACAACGGTCCCGATATCGCGTCCTTCAACGACCAGCGGTCCAAGCCGGGTCATATCCCGCAATACGTCGCCGACCACCCGGCGCACCTCGGGCACGGCGGCGACATCGCTGACGGCCTCGACCACGGCGTCGCCACGCAAATCGGCAAGGTCCGGCAATCTGTCGTCGATCTGAACCCTTACCACCCCTGGGTCTGTGGTGGAAAGGCTGAAACTCAGGCGATGCACCCATTCGGCAAGCCGTCCGGCATCGTTTGTGGCACGATCCTGCTGCAACGCATACCATGTCACCGTCCGGTAAAGCGCGCCGGAGTCGACATATCGATAATCCAACGCCTGCGCCACGGCGCGGGCTACGGTGGATTTACCGGAAGCGGAAGGTCCATCAACCGCAACGACTATTTTGGACATGTGCCCCCATCCTTTGCATGGTTTGCCAGAATCCGGGATACGAAGTTTCCGTACATTCGCTGTTACGGATCGTCACTGGCCGGCGCGCGAATCCGGCAATCACGGCCATGGCCATGGCCACCCGGTGATCGCCATCGCTGTCAACGCTACACCCGCCTGGCACCCGACCGCCACATCCCTCAATCCGCATACCGTCGGGATATTCCTGAACACGCACTCCCATAAGTTTAAGATTACGGGCCATTACGGCAATCCGGTCCGATTCCTTGACACGCAATTCGGCGGCATCCCGGATACGGCTCACGCCCTCGGCCAGGGCGCCGGTAACCGCCACCAGCGGCAGTTCATCGATCAGGTTGGGTATTTCGGTGCCACCGGTCTCGGCGCCGCGCAGCAGATTGTTGCCGCGAATCCGGATGGATCCCATCGGTTCCCCGGTGTCGCCGCAGGAATCATCTTCGGGAACAACATCAACGGTCGCTCCCAGCCGTCGCATCCAATCCAGAAACGCGGTCCGCCGCGGATTGAGACCGACCCTTTCAATACACAAATCGGCACCCGGCGCCGTTGCAGCGGCAATCCAAAAGGCGGCGGATGAGAAATCGCCCGGTACGCGCCACGATTGCGCTTTGAGTTTAAGCGCGGCACCCCGGTTGCCTGCAATGGTTATGGTGTCGCCAGCGACCCTAATCGGAGCGCCGGCCATTTGCAGGAGCCGTTCGGTATGATCGCGCGAAGGCAACGGTTCCACAACTGTAGTTATATCGTTCGCGAACAGACCTGCCAGCAGAATACAGGATTTAACCTGTGCTGAAGCAACCGGTAAACGGTAACTAATAGCGTTCAATCCGCCGCCATGGATCGTGACCGGGGCGCACCCGCGTTCCCCGGTTAAAGACAAGCGCGCTCCCATTTGTTGTAACGGTTCGGCAATCCGGCGCATTGGCCGGGCCGACAGCGAGGCATCGCCTGTCATGACGGATACGAAAGGTTGCGCCGCAAGGATGCCGGCCAGCAGCCGCATCCCGGTACCCGAATTCCCCATATCCAGCGGGCCATCGGGCGCACGCAAGCGGCCGCCGGCACCGCGGACGTTGATCGTGGTGCCGTCACGGCGCAGCTCGGCTCCGAGTCGCTGGACGGCGGCAAGCGTATGCAGGCAATCCTCGCTTTCAAGAAAGCCGTCGATCATGGTCCAGCCATCGGTGAAAAGCGTCAGCAATGCCAGACGGTGCGATATACTTTTGTCGCCGGGAACGCGCAGCGTCCCGGTCGGACAGCACGGCCCTTCCACGATGGCATGTCTCATGACGACACGATCTCCTGCTCGCGCCGGTGCCGTGCTTGCTCGAGAAAATCACGGACGTCATCAAACTCGTGTTCATCGATACAGCGACGGATATCCTTGATCATTTCCTGCAAGGCATTCAATTCAAGCAACAGCGCTTCGCGATTAGTGCAAACGATATCATGCCACATTTCGGGCGAACCGCCGGCAACCCTGGTCGTATCCCGGAAACCGGGACCGACGAACGGTTTCATGTCCGGCTGATCATCGCGGAAGGCGGCGGCCACCAGGGCAGCCGCCATCAGATGGGGCACATGGCTGGTACGCGCGACCCGGCGATCATGATCGGCAGGCGTAACACAATGAACGCGGGCGCCGACAGACTGCCAGAATTGGCGCAGACGCGCCACGATAACCGCGTCATCCGTCTTGGACGGCGTCAAGAAAACCGGCGCATCACGATATAAATCGGCGCGCGCGGCGTTCGGCCCACTTTTTTCCGTTCCGGTCATGGGATGGCTACCGACATAAACGGCTTGGCTACCCTGCAGCATGGCCCGGATTTCGAGGTCAAGCCATTGCTTGGTACTGCCCACATCGGTCAACGCCACGTTGCGGGGCAACGCCGGTTTCAGCTTACGGAAAAACGGGGCGAGAGTAAGCACCGGCAAACAGCCAACCACCAATTCGGCATCGGAGACCGCGGCCGCCGGATCGTCATCAATCCGATCGGCAACCGCCAAACCGGCCGCAGTTTCGCGGGTCGCAGGACTGCGCGAGTATCCGGTCACGAACGGCGGCGACGGCAAGCGTTTCAGGGCCATCCCAAGCGAGGACCCCATTACGCCCAACCCGAGCAGCGTCACCCGCTGGAAGCCAGCACTGTTTTCAGCGCCTGAACACATCGTTGGTTCTCCTCCATGGTTCCGATACTTACACGCACATACTCAGGCAAACGGTAAACGTCCATTGTCCGGACAATCACCTTCCGACGTTGCAACGCTTCGAACACGGCGCGTCCGTTACCGACGCGTACCAGGATGAAGTTCGAAACCGAGGGGACAAACGGCAGATTCATTTCGGTAAATGCGTTTTCAAAAAACTGTAATCCCTGCGCCACCAGTCGCCGGGTACGGCGTACGTGCCGTTCGTCGTCGAGAGCGGCCAGCGCGGCTTCCATGGCCATGGCATTGACGTTAAACGGTTGGCGCACGCGATGCATCAAATCGATCAATTCCTCCGGGGCCACTGCGTAACCGATACGCAGACCAGCCAGTCCGTAGGTTTTGGAGAATGTTCGCAAAACCACGACCTTTTTATCCTGCCGCAAATATCGCAGGCTATCGACTTGTTTGCGTTCCGGCAGCAACTCGATATAGGCTTCATCCATCCCGACGATCACATGCTCGGGCAAGCGTTCCATAAACTTATCGATGGCCCGCTGATCAACCATGGTACCACTGGGATTATTGGGATTGCTGATCATCACCAAGCGTGTTTCCGGGGTAATGGCATCAAGCATGGCATCCAGGTCATGCGTATGGTCACGCATGGGAACATCGTGAACCTCGGCTTGGAACGCTCGGGCAATCAAGCGATAGACCACGAATGCACGTTCGGCCATCACCAGATTGGTGCCCGGCCCGAGAAAAACGTGTGCCAGAAACTCGAGCAATTCGTTACTTCCATTACCCAACAAAATCTGGTTGGGCGATACATCGAGTCTTGCCGCCAATGCATGACGCATATAGTATCCACCGCCGTCGGGATACAGATGCATTTTCGCGGCGGCTTTTTTCATGGCCCGGACCGCCTTGGTCGAAGGACCCAACGGGTTCTCGTTGGAGGCCAACTTGTCGATAGCGTCGGCGCCTTCGAACCCCAATTCACGAGCCACTTCGTCAATCGGGCGTCCGGGCTCGTACATTGACAGTTCGGAAATCCATGGTTTGGCAAGGTCACGGAGCGTCTTCATCACGGGGTTCCCTCACTTATTTGTTGCGGATAAGACCCAAGCACCATCAACAGGGTACAATGCCGCTCCACATCGGCAAGCGCACGGGCAACATGCGTATCGGCCGCATGTCCTTCCAAATCAACAAAGAAATAGTATTCCCATACACGGTTCCGACTGGGTCTCGACTCTATCCGGGTAAGATTCAGATTGTATTGCTTGAAGATACTGAGGGCACCGTAAAGGGCCCCGACATCATGTTTCACCGAAAAGAAGATAGACGTCTTGTCTTGGCCCGACGAATTCGGGTTGACCGGTCCCAACACCAGGAAGCGGGTCATATTGCCGACCTCATCCTGGACGTCGGAGGACAGCAGCTGCAAATCATGCATTTCCGCCGCCAGCTCACCGGCGAGTGCACCGGTTTGCGGATCTTCGGCGGCCATTTGCGCGGCACGCGCGGTACTGGTGACGGCGGCAACATCAATTCCAGGCAATTCGCGCTGCAACCATCGCCGGCATTGCGCCAGGGCTTGCGGATGCGAGGCAACCCGACGCAACCCACGCCGGTCCCCTTTGGCAAGCAAATGATGCGCAACCGGCATGTATATTTCGGCACAAACCGTCTGGCGGGTTTGCAGGAAACTATCCATCGTTTCGGTCACACCGCCTTCCGAAGAATTTTCCACCGGTACCACACCATAATCGGCACTTTTTTTTGCTGTTGCGTAAAAGACATCGCCGATGGTTTCACAGGGTAGATACTCGACAGCAGCACCGAATTTAGACCGTGCCGCCTGATGAGAAAACGTCGAGGGCGGTCCAAGGTATGCGATCGTCAACGGTTTTTCCATTGCCAACGCGGCTGACATGATTTCGCGGTAGACAGCCTGGATCATCTTTCCCGTCATCGGCCCCTGATTGATGCTTGCCAGACGGTCAAGCACCTCACGTTCGCGACAAGGAACGTAAAGCGGCAAACCTGCCTTGCGTTTTAGCTGTCCTACCTCAACCGCGCAAGCGGAACGTTCGTTCAACAACCGCAGGATGGTTTCATCCAGGCGATCGATTTCAGCGCGATAATCATCAAGATTCATCGGGATCCTCCGCGAACACGCTTGTTTCACCATCATTTTGACGGACCGCTTGGCTATCCGGCCCGTTCTCGTTTTGCGCGTCAACCGGCGGACTCCCGGCGTCAGCGTCAGCTTCGGTGGGGTCGTCCACGGTTTGATTGGATGTTACGCCGTCCGACGCCTGCGCTTGCGGCGGCGTCTTGACCTTGGCTGAATCGGTTGCGGTAGCCGCCTGATCACGACGCGCTAATTCAGAAATACCGGGCAGTTCATGCAAGTCTTTCAGTCCGAAATGCTCGAGAAAGCGCTGGGTTGTTCCATAAAGCAACGGTTTCCCGGGCAATTCACTGCGCCCCACAATACGTACGAGTTGCAGTTCCATCAGGTTGCGCACAACGTAATCCACGTTTACTCCTCGCACGGCCTCGATTTCCGAACGGGTTGCCGGTTGTCGATACGCAATAATGGCCAGCGTTTCAAGCGATGGCCGCGACAGACGCGCCGGTTTCTCGGTTTGCAGAACATGCCGCATCCAGGGCGAACATTCGGGATCGGTGAACAACCTGTAACCCTCGGCTATTTCAACCAACTGAATGCCCAGCGGCCGTTCTTCCAAATCACGGCGTAACGCTTCAACGGCTTCACGGATCTCTTTTTCGCTGATTCCGGCAAACCCGGATTCGGCGGCAGGCGGCAACAGATTCGCGTTTTCTCCCTCCGCCGCGTTGACTAGGATTTTTTTTAATCCTTTGATTGTCAACGGCTCAGGTGCACCGTAAATTAACGCGCCGATCACGCGCCTTAATTCCGGGGTTGTTGATTTAGTGTTGTTGTCTTGCATAAACTAGCCAAGCCATTTTCTTGCGCATAACGCTTGCCAACGATTGTCGGCAAGCACTTGTTCCGCACCCCATCACCGCCGGCATCCCGATGCCGGCCGCTCGCGGGTTCATGTTTCTGTCACAGCGATAACCATATCGCCGAAATCTTTTTCCTGCACCACTCTGACTTGTCGCAAGCGAATTAATTCCAATAACGCCAGGAATGTACAAACGATTTCGGAGCGATCGGAGTCTGATGGAAACAAACTCCCGAAACCACATGTATGCTGTTGGCGCAGGGTTGTCAGAATCGTTTCAATTTTATCGGCAATCGTGTATTTTTCGCCATGAATTTCATTAAAGTCATTGGTTCGCGCGCGTTTAAGGGCTTGATTAAATGCATCGATCAGCTCGAACAAACTAACCTCGGCCAGCGCGATACCGTCGCCGTCCGATTCCATCGGCACCGCAACGTCGGGGCGGTCGAACATGTTCGCGCGGCGTTGTTCAAGTAAAGACAACCGTCCGGCCGCCTCCTTGAATTTCTTGTACTCAATCAGTTGACGCACCAGTTCCCAGCGCGGATCGTCGTCTTCTTCCTCCATCTCTGGTCGATCATCTTCGGGCAGCAACATCCGGCTTTTGATCATCATCAAGGTCGCCGCCATG
>PXCX01000340.1 GCA_003565195.1 PVC group bacterium
AACCGGATACCCTTGCTCGACCCGCTTTTGCCGTCAACATCGAGAACCCAGTGGACATTGTTTTCGACACCTCAGTGTTGACGCTACGCTGATTTGGTTGTCTAACTGAAGTTTGCCATAAGTGGCTGGTCTTCTTTGAATGCGCGCCGCGCCGCTTTCGAGGGTATAGGTGGTAGGCTAAAATTCCTGAGTAGGTGTTTAGAGTAGGTGTTTGGAGTAGGTGCATGTAGGCGTGTACTCTATATCACGTACTCTCAAAACACTTACTCAATCCGCTTACTCAATTCACTTACTCTCTCTCCCAGGACAGTAAAACGGGAAATGGGCCGCTTACCGTACCACCTATGGCTTTCTGTAGGCTGGACCTGGCCCGCCCGGACAAAAGGGTGAAGTTGTTCCGGATCGACACGATGGTTGCCGCGCCGGGTCGCGGCAATAAAAGCGGCGCCAGGTCGCCGCACTCCACAGCGGCTTCGCCGCAAACGAACACGCCGCCTTGGCAAAATGCTTATGGCAAAACTTCAGAGAAGATTTTGCCCAAGTCAAGGGAAAATATGCAATTTTGGGCGCATATCACTTTATGCCCGTCATTCCCCTGATGGATCAATACCTTGTGCTCAGCAGGCGGAATGCGCCCCAATCCCACTACCCGCTTGACATCTTGTTTCATTGTGGTATTATTATACCAGATATATTTTTTAACCACGCAAAGGAGCAGGGATGGCCGTCTTGTTTAAATTGTCGGAAGCGGTTGCGATCGGTTTGCATGCCGCCATGTTTCTAGCGGTCGATCAAAACCAATCAGCGACTGCGTCACAGATTGCGCGGACATTCAGTGTATCCGAAGCTCACCTTGTCAAAGTGCTGCAAATGCTGAGCCGCGCCGGTCTGATCGAAGCGACTCGCGGACGGGGCGGCGGTTATTGTCTGGCGCGTCCCGCTCAGGATATTCGTCTCCTTGATATTGTGCAAGCCATCGAAGGAACGCTGGAAGTTCAACATTGTCTGTTACGGCACCCGATATGCCACAATCGCAAATGCATTCTCGGCCCGCTGGTGCGCAACATCAACAGCCAAACACTAGACTACCTGAAAAAACACACTGTCGCAGAACTGGCCGCAACGCTAGCGGCTTCGGAACCCAAAAAGAACGGGGAGGTGATCCAACGCAGAATAAAGGTTACCTAATAATATTTGTAGATTGCGCTGAAAACCCCTCCATCGAAAATCATTAATCATTACAAACCCAAGGAGAATCCATCATGTTCTGTTATCAATGCGAGCAAACCGCCAAACAAAAAGGCTGCACGGCATTCGGCGCCTGCGGCAAAGATCCTGAAACCGCCGCGTTGCAGGATTTATTGATTACCGCAATCAAGGATATTTCTCGCGTCGCCCATCAAGCCGGCCAGTTGGACGCCGTCGATCCGGAGATCGACAAGGCAGTGATCAACGCCTTGTTTACGACGGTCACCAACGTCAATTTCGATCCCGAACGGCTTTCAGGCATGATTACACAAGCCGCCCGGGATTTTGACCGTGCCGTTTCACTCTACCGCGACGCGTGTCGCCGGCGCAATATCACGCCGCAAAGCATTAACACAACCACAGTTTGGAACACGACCAAGGATCCGGACGAATTGATTCGGTTGGGCGAAGAAAACGGTATCGAACAACGCATGGCGGCATTGGGAGAAGACATCGTTGGTGTCCAGGAATTGCTGTTGTACGGTTTGAAAGGCATGGCCGCTTATGCGCATCATGCCGCGGTCCTCGGACATAGCGATGCCGAAGTTAACGCTTTTTTCCATCGAGCCCTGTCGGCTCTGGCCGATCAATCGCCCGAAGCCGGCGACCTTGTCAAGCTGTGCCTCGAATGCGGTGCGATCAATCTGAAAGTCATGGGAATGCTGGATCGCGCGCACCGGGAACGCTTTGGTGATCCGGAACCGGTGGCTGTTCACGTAGAGCCACGCGCCGGCAAGGCAATTGTCGTATCGGGTCACGACCTGTTCGACTTGGAACAATTATTGATTCAAACGGAAGGTCGCGGTATTCAAGTTTATACGCACGGCGAAATGCTGCCCGCCCACGGCTATCCCAAGTTACGGCGTTTCAAACATCTGGCCGGCAACTTCGGCGGCGCGTGGCAGGATCAACGCACGGAATTCGACCATTTTCCGGGCGCAATCCTGATGACCACCAACTGTTTGCAGAAACCCAAGCATTCCTACCAGTCGCGTTTATTCACTTCCGGGCTGGTCGCCTGGCCGGGCGTTGAACACATTGCCGACCACAATTTCGAGCCCTTGATCCAGGCAGCGCTGGATGCACCGGGATTCGAGAGGAACGGTTCCGACCAGAAAATCACCGTAGGTTTCGGGCATACCGCGGTACTGAACGTGGCCGACAAGGTCATCGCAGCCGTAAAGTCCGGCGCTATCCGTCATTTCTTCCTAATCGGCGGTTGCGACGGCGCCAAGAGTGGCCGGAATTATTACACCGATTTTGCGCAGGCCGTGCCCGATGATTGCGTTATTTTGACACTGGCCTGCGGCAAATACCGATTCAATAAACTGGATTTCGGGGATATCGGCGGCATTCCGCGTTTACTGGACTGCGGTCAATGCAACGACGCCTATTCCGCAATCCGTATTGCTTCATCCCTGGCGGAAGCGTTCGATACCACCGTAAACGATCTGCCGCTATCGTTTATTCTGTCGTGGTACGAACAAAAAGCAGTCTGCATCCTGTTAACGCTGTTGCATTTGGGAATCAAAAACATACGACTGGGACCATCGCTGCCGGCGTTTGCAACGCCGCCAGTGGTCAAGATTCTGACTGAACAGTTCAATCTTGCGCCAATCGATACCGCCGCGGATGCAGCGTCGGACGTTCAAACCATCTTGGCATAAG
>PXCX01000341.1 GCA_003565195.1 PVC group bacterium
GCCCGGTGGGGCGGACGGCCCTGTACGCTTTTTCAAACGAAAGCTTCGAACTGCTGTATTTCGATCCGGACGGTGAACAGATTCGTTTTCGCGATGATACCGGCAGTTATACGCTACATTACGAAACGATGTTCTTCGGGGATGATGACCTGGCTCCTATTGGAGGGAAAGGTTTAGGAGAACTGTTCCTGAGCCATAAGGTGAAGATCAGCATTGACCGGGATACGGGAAAAGGATCAACAAAGGAGCATGGTAGTGGATCCTGCAGCCGAATATCAACAAGTAGTGGATGACACGATTCGTTGTGATTTATGTCCTCATCATTGTCGCGTTCGCGAAGGCCAGTGCGGGCGCTGTCATGTACGGTGTGTTCGTGACGGCGAATTGAAAGCGCTTTCCTATGGCCGCATATCCTCGTTGCAAATCGATCCGGTCGAGAAGAAACCGCTTTATCATTATTATCCCGGCAGCCATATCCTGAGTGTCGGCGGTTGGGGATGTAATTTTGCCTGTGATTTTTGCCAGAACTGGTCGATTTCGCAATCCCTGGACGATCATGGTGAGCCGGCCACACCGGAGGCGGTACTGGCTGCCGTCCGGCGTGCCCGTGTACAACAGGTGGCTTACACGTATAATGAACCGCTCGTTAACTACGAGTTTGTCCGCGATTGTTCGCGGTTACTGCGTGAGCATGGATTCCGCAATGTACTGGTGACCAATGGTTTTCTCGATCCGATACCGGCCCAAGCATTGTTGGCCCTGACGGATGCACTCAACGTTGATATCAAGAGTATGGACGACGATTTCTACCGGCGACGTTGTCACGGAAGGCTGGAACCGGTATTGCGATTTGCCCGTTTGGCGCGCGAGGCCGGGTGCCACCTCGAAATCACGCACTTACTGATGCCCGATGACCAGCCGATTCCCGACAGAATGATCCGGCTGGCGGAATGGATTGCCGCGAATCTGGGGACGCAGACGCCGTTGCATATAAGCGCTTATCATCCACAGTACCGGTCGCAAACGACCGCAACCCTGCCGGACCAACTATTGGCGGCGTATCACGCTGCGTCCGAATACCTGTCATTTGTTTATCTTGGCAATGTCGTCTCGACGACGGGACGCGACACGTTCTGTCCGCATTGTGGGCATGGCTGGGTGCGGCGCGCTGACGGGGGCTATGGCAGTGTCGAGACCGTCGGGATCAACCACGGGTTGTGTTCCGGTTGCGGCGCCCCCGTCGCGTTGCGGTGTTAAAAAGGACCGCCGATTTTATGCCGCAATCTGCAGCCATCACCATTACCGGCGCCTGCCAGCATAATCTCAAGCATCTTGATCTGCGCTTGCCGTTGAACGAACTGATTGTGGTCACCGGTGTCAGCGGATCCGGCAAGTCATCGCTGGCCTTCGATACACTGTATGCCGAAGGTCAGCGGCGCTATGTCGAAACCTTTTCTCCGTATGCCCGCCAGTTTTTGGAGCGGATGGATAAGCCGCGAGTGGACCGTATCGACGGGATCCCGCCGGCGATTGCCGTGGATCAAGTGAATCCGGTTCGGACCTCGCGATCGACGGTCGGCACGATGACCGAAATCAATGATCGCTTGAAGTTGTTGTTTGCGCGTGCCGCCGTTTTGATTTGTCCCGGCTGCCGGCAACCCGTACAACGCGAGACGCCGCAAACCATCGCCGATGCGGTTGAGCGTGCCATTGCTGCCGGCACACCCGGTGACGGACCGGATCGCGATCGCTTGACTCTCGGATTCACCATTCGGGTACCGTCGAATTTTAACGAGGCCGAAATCCGCGATTGGCTTGGACGCCAGGGATATACCCGCGTGCAACGACGTAATGCGGAGTTGCTGGAAGTGACGCTGGACCGGTTCTCCCTGAAGAAACGCCGGCGTGCGCGTCTGGTCAATGACATCGAACAAGCCTTGAAACACGGGCACGGCGCGATGTGGGTGCGGCTGAGTACCGAGCTTAGTTTTTCCGCCGGCTTACATTGCGCCGCTTGCGATCGCGCGTTCCGGGAACCGACCGCCAATCTGTTTTCGTTCAATGCACCGGTTGGCGCTTGCGAAACCTGTCGCGGTTTCGGCCGCACGATCGGGCTTGATCTGGAACAGGTGATCCCGGATCCGACCCGCTCGCTCGTCGATGGCGCGGTTAAACCCTGGGAGAGCGATGCCTATCGCGAATGCCGGCGCGACCTGCTGCGATTCGCGCGCCGTCGCGGTATCCAGACGGAGGTGCCATGGCATGCCTTGTCCGAGTCGGCGCGCCAGTGGGTTATCGAAGGGGAAGGCGATTGGGAGGACGGTCATTGGTACGGAATACGCCGGTTTTTCGATTGGCTGGAATCCAAGAGTTACCGCATGCATATCCGGGTGCTACTCTCGCGCTATCGCGCCTATCGCCTGTGTCCGGCCTGTCAGGGCGCGCGGCTTAAACCGGAAGCCTTAATGTGGCGTCTGGGTGCCGCGCGTCTTTCAATCCACGATTTAATGTTGTTGGCGGCGACCGATTGTCGCGCGTTTTTCCGCAGTCTTAAACTGTCCGCCAACGACGAGGCGACTGCGATGTTGGTCGATGAAATTCTTAGCCGGTTTGACTACTTGGTGGATGTCGGTCTGGGGTATCTCACGCTCGATCGCCAATCGCGTACGCTGAGCGGCGGCGAAGTTCAGCGGATCAATCTGACCACTGCGCTGGGGGCTGCCCTGGTCAATACGTTGTTCGTTTTGGACGAACCCAGTATCGGGTTGCATCCGCGCGATATCCGGCGATTGATCGCGATCCTGCACCGGTTACGTGATGCTGGTAACAGTCTGGTCGTGGTGGAACATGATCCGGACGTCATTCGGGCCGCCGATAGGGTGCTCGATCTTGGACCGGGTCCCGGTGAA
>PXCX01000339.1 GCA_003565195.1 PVC group bacterium
AACCAAGCCGCTTGACCGAAATGGCTGAGGAAGGCAAACGGTCCGGCGAGTATGGCCAGGTCGGTAGCCGGCGCGTCTATTCCCATTTTGTACCCTTGAGCGATTCACGTGGCCATGCCAGCGGTATCCTGCAGTTGACCCGCCGCCAGCGGGATACCGAGGACTATATTCAGCGGGTACGCCGCCACGGTTTTGGATGGCTTGGTTTGGGGGTGCTGGTCATGACCGGTTTGGTGTTGCTGGGGCAGAACCAGGCGCTGGGCCGCCATTTCCAGCGTTTGATTGCAGGTATGCAACGGATTGCCGACGGGGAATCGGATCATCGGATTCGATTGACCGGCCCCCGCGATATCGATTCGATTGCCGCCAGTTTCAACCAAATGCTTGACAGTATTCAGGCGGCCGAATGCGAGATCCGACTGAATCGACTTAAACAAACCTCCTTGGAAAGCCAACTGAAACAGGCGGAAAAACTGGCGGCTATCGGACAATTGGGCGCAGGCATAGCGCACGAACTCGGGTCGCCGCTCAGTGTTGTCAGCGGTATTGCCCAGCGTGGTTTACGACGCGAAAACGGCGATCCCAGACGCAAGGCAACGTTCGAACGGATCCAACTTGAAGTGGACCGCATGGAAGTGATTATCAGGCAACTCCTCGACTTCAGTCATAGCCGTGAACTTGAACCGCGCAATCTGCGTCCTGAGCAAGTGGCTCAATCAGCCGTCTCGGCGGTTGCCGATGAGGCATCCGCTCACCATATCGAAATTATCGCAGATGCAGAGTCATGGGCACCCGTCTTTGCCGCCGATCCGATACGATTGGAACAGGCACTAACCAATTTACTGCGCAACGCCATTCAGGCTGCCGACCGTATCCAGGTAAGGCTGGCATGGCGGGTTGAAAACCAACGAATAATTTTCAGTGTGGACGACAGTGGTCCCGGTATTCCCGAGGATATTCGCTCACGATTGTTCGAACCGTTTTTTACGACCAAGAACGTTGGCGAGGGTACCGGCCTCGGATTGGCCGTGGTTCACGGTATCATTAAAGAGCACGGCGGCGATATCCGGGTCGGTCCCAGCAAGATGGGCGGCGCATCTTTCGAGATCGTGTTGCCGTTAAAAAAACATTCACCGATGGAGAAACAATGAATCGTTCCAGGGAGATACTGACCAAATCCAAGGTTTTAATCGTGGAAGACGATCGTGGATTGGGCGAAATGTTACAGGAAGAGATTGTTGACGCAGGGTTGCAGGCGCGGCGGGTCGATACCGCTGAAGAGGCGCTGAGTGTGGCTGCGTCATGGCTGCCTGATTTGATTGTCAGCGATTTACGTTTGCCGGGCGCCGATGGATTGGCGTTGATGCGACGGATCCAAACGGATATGCCGGAAAACATGCCCGATGTCTTGATTATCACCGCGTTCGGCAGTGTCGCGAAGGCCGTCGAAAGTTTGAAAGCGGGGGCGGAGGATTTTCTCACCAAACCGATTAATCTCGAACACTTCATGCTTACCACCCATCGTATCCTTGAAAAACGCATGCTGCGCAAGGAAATCAAGCAGATGAAAGGGTTGCTTGACGGGGGCGATACTTTTCATGGCATGGTGGGCCGCAGCCGTCCGATGCTGACCCTGTTCCAGCAAATCCGGCAAATTGCCAAAGCCGATGGTCCGGTCTTGATTATCGGCGAGAGCGGTACCGGCAAAGAGCTGGTAGCGCGGGCGATTCATCGCGAAAGCAAAGGTCGTGACAAACCGTTCCTGGCCGTCAATTGCGCCGGGATTCCTGAACACCTGCTGGAAAGCGAGTTTTTCGGTCATAAAGCCGGGGCCTTTACCGGCGCCGGGAAACCGCGGCAGGGTTTGTTCGCTGAAGCCGAGAACGGAACCCTGTTGCTTGATGAAATTTCGGAAATGCCTTTGGCGTTGCAAGCCAAATTCTTACGAGTGCTGCAAGACGGGAAAGTCAGGCCGGTGGGAAGCAATCACGAACAACAAGTCAACGTGCGAATACTAGCGTCAACCCATTGCGATCTCGAACAAAGAGTGAAGGCCCATCAGTTCAGGGAAGATTTGTTCTACCGTCTCGAAACATTTCCTTTACGGGTACCGCCACTGCGGGAACGTGATGAGGATATTGATCTTCTGGTAGCCGCCTTCCTGACCAAACAAGCGTTTGCCGCCGGAAAAAACATCCGCGGACTGAGTGAACGCGCTCAGGAAATGCTGCATCAATATCCCTTTCCCGGGAATGTTCGTGAACTACAGAACGTCATTGAACGCGCAGTGGTGTTCTGCCAGAACAAGGAAATCCGGCCGGAACATTTACCGGCACGAATTCAAAAACATACCGTTCAAAACAACCAGGGGATAGACCGCCAACTGATGAATGCCATCCAAACAACCTATGACGACCTGCCCAGCCTGGAACAGGTCGAACAACACTATATCCGCTATGTAGTCGATAAATTGAAAGGTAATAAACGCCGTGCGGCAACCGTGCTGGGCATCGCCCGTCGAACTTTGTATCGCCGCCTCGACGAAACCGAAAACGCCGAAACAGATAGGGAGCCTCAACACGATTCCAACTAAATCTGACGGCAAAAGGTTGGTGCGGGCAGACTGCGGAGCAGTTTAAGGGTGGCGGTTAAGAGTAATCTTAACAACAAACTTCAGCCAGAAGCGTAATAGGCTTGCGATTCGTTTCGAAATGTGCTCTTATACCCGTCAACAAATACGGTTCGCGAGGTGGTGTGGTAGCTGCGTAGAGCGTGGCCGAAACGGGATCGACAAAGCTCTTATGAGCATAACATCAGGGAGATGCGTATGAACGTCGAACGAATCCGCGACTTACGCGATTTTTACCGGTCGACCCTGCTCGATAATGTTCTCCCTTTTTGGGA
>PXCX01000286.1 GCA_003565195.1 PVC group bacterium
ATACGGCGCGATGCGTTTCGATCAACTTGGTATGCACGCCCGATAGATCGATCTGGCGCACGTAAACGGACGGCCGCGGATGCGCCCGCAGCCAGGCGACGATCGCCAGCAGTTGCGGCCAGTCGCTCGCCAGATCCAGCGCCCGTAACGGACGCCGGATCAACCACGGGACCAAAAGCGGCTGTTGATCTCGGGTCTGCGCTACAAGCCCGACAAACGTTCCGGCTGCGCTACGTTTGCCGATCAGCGCAAGCGCATCGTCCAGCGTATCGATCCATATACCGGAAGGAATCTGATTGACGCCCAATACCCTATGCCGGACCGTGTTCCATGCGATCCGGTAATGACCGGCGCCGGTCGTCAAGCGGGCGATCCAATCTCGGACTTCGGGAAAACGGTCGCTCAGCGCTTTCGAATCCGGTCCCTTGAGCGTCAGGCGTTTGGGAAACACGGATTCGCCGCCGGCCAGGGAGGCAAGCATCAAGCCGCGTCGCCACAGCTTCATCACCTGCGCTTTCACGTCGTCCGGCGTCGTCCAATTCATGTTCAAGTGGCAGAGATCATCTTTGCCTGATTTCAATGTTCAATGTTCGATGTTCGATGTTCACACACCGTCATGCCTGCGCCTTCTGTTTTCCGGCCCGGTATTCCTCGATAGAGAGATTGCGCAACACCGATTCACGACCATCCTGGTTGTGGACAAACCCCACACTGGCCACGAACGGTTCGATGATGTGAATTTTCTGTAGCGGCGTGACAATCAGCAACTGCAGATTGAGCTGTGCGAACAGATCCAAGCCATATTGCGTCGACTCGTCCGATCCGCGTCCGAAGGCTTCATCAATTACCACGAACCGAAACGAGCGTGAACGCACCGCGCCCCATTCCAGTCCGAACTGGTATGCCAGGCTGGCGGCCAGCACGGTATAGGCCAGTTTTTCCTTCTGACCACCTGATTTGCCGCCCGAATCGGCATAATGCTCGTACTCGGTATCGTCCTCACGCCAGCGTTCGCTGGCGGCGAAAACGAACCAATTACGCACATCGGTTACCTTCGCCGTCCAGCGCCGGTCAAGATCGCTGAAATCCTCACGGCCCCGGAAACGTTCGATGATCCGTTTGACTTGCAGGAATTTGGCTTCCGAATATTGCGAGTTTTCCGAGCCGGTAAGCGCCCCTTCGGTACAGGCCCGCAGCTCGGTCTGAAAATCGCGGATGTCGGCGTCGGGATTCAACTGCGCTTCAAGGCGAATGTAACGGCCGGTGTTGTAATCGATTTGGGTAAGCGATCCGTTGATCTGGCCGATGCGTTCCTTAATCGTTTCGCGTTCGCGCGCCAGTTGCGATTGAAAATTCGCCACCTCGCGAATGGTATTTTCGTTGAGCAGTTCCTTGAACCGGCTTTCGAACCGTGGCAAATCGTCGGCCAGGAGTTTGTCGAGCATGGCCTTGAATTCGGGGCCGGCGTCCATATGGACATCCACCTCGCGGGTTTCCAAAACCCATGTCTGCTTATATTCTGTCATTTCCCGGATAATTTTCTCGCTCACCCGCGCGAGGCGTTTGTCTTCCGTATCGATCCGGGCCTGCAGCCAGTCGCGCATCTCGCGCTCCCGGTTGTCGCAGGATTCCACGGTGAGCGACGCCCCGCCCAGGGCCTCCTCGCGCATGGTTTCCAGGAGAGGAAAGCGCTGGACCGTCGTTTCGTCGGCATCGGCCTGCAAGGCTTTCGCCTGCTCCAGCAGATCGGTCGCATCGCTGATCTTCTGTTCGGTGCGGGACCGTTTATCGTTGCGTTCCCTGAGTTGCTTCTCCGTAACCCGTAAATCCGTTTCCACGGTTTTTAACTGCGCCGTCAGGGTCTTGAGCAGGTCGGAGGCTGCTTCCAGTTCCCGCCGCTCGTCTTTCAGCCGGGCAATGGCAAGCGCCAACGGCTGCCAGTCGAGGTCGCGAAAATCGGGATATTCGTCCAGCTTCGAGAGAACCGAAAGCCGGTCCTTGAGCGTGGATTGTTCCTGTTGCAATCCGCCGATTTGTGCATCAAGCTTCGCCAGCAGGGATTCCTGTTGCGCCGATTCCTTTTCCAGCGCGGCAATCTTCGAGGCATTGCTCCAGCCGAGGACGTAACGACGCCGGTCGTCGATCCGGTAGCGGTCATCCTTTTCATGCCGTTCGCCCGGCATTTTAATCTGGCCGGCGGGCGTGATCGCCCGCGTCTCGCGCCGGAATTGTTCCTGCGTCGTACAGCAGGCGATGTCGAACCGGCGCGCCACCTCCCGTTCGATCCAGTCATAGAACGGCGTATCGGGTTTTAGTTGCAACTTGTGTACCAGTGAATCGGCATGCAGTGGCGGCCGTTCACCGTTTACGCCGTCACGCACCCGAAAGTAGACAAGCCGTCCGCGGAGATGCGTACGGTCGACCCACGCCGCCACCCTGGCATAATGCGCGTCGGGGACCAGCAGCGACAAGCCGAACCCGTGCAGCAATCGTTCGATCGCGCCTTCCCAGTCGCGCTGATCCTCGCGCACCTGCAAGATCTCGCCGGCAAAGGGCATGTCTTCCTCGGCCAACGAAAGGGCCCGGCAAAGTGTCCGCCGCATTTCGACTTGCGTCTCGTCGATATTGCTGACTCGGGCCTTGAGCCCTTTGATCTCCGCTTGCAATTGCTCGTGTTCCCGGCGACCTTGCGCAAGTTCCACCTCTGCCTGTCTCCGTTCGTTCTGGTTTTCCGCTTCGGCTTCTTCCGCCGCCTCGCGCCAGGAAACTATTTCAGATCGCTGCCGCAGGAAGGCTTCCTCGGATTCCGCTGGAGTTTGATCCAATTGCCGGATCAATTCCTCGTAGCGGCCGGCTTTCTGGCGGCGGCGATCCCGTTCCTCCGTCCGCTGCCGGATTTCAGCCTCGATGCTCTCGATCCGGTCCCCGCCATTTTCGGCAATCGCGCGGCGCAGCTCGCGTTCCTGCGCCTGTTGATCCCGTCGCTGTTCTTCCAGTCGCTCCAGGGCGACTCGGCGCCGGTTTACGTCTTCATTCAGCAAGGCAAGCCGTTTCTCCAGCAGATCGCGTTTTAACGTTGCAAACCAGGGACGCAGGGCTTCGCGGCAGGCGCGAAGATCGGCCGCCGCGCGGTCCAGCTCGCGGTGACGTTCGCAATCGGCCACCAGCGGTTCGAGCATCGCGACCTGTCGCTTGGCTTTGAGCACCGCCTCGTGCGCGCGGTTGAGATCGTCGAAATGCCCGATCAGGGCGTCAATGCGCGGACCGACATCAAAGGGTTCGAGCATGTGACTGCGTACGAATTCGGTAAGATTCCCGACCGACTTGAGCGAAACGGTTTGATGAAAAAGATCCAGAGCCTGCTCGTTTTCGATGCCAAGGCGACGCCGGAACCAGGCGCCGTAGGGCGGAAAGCTATCGAACAACTCGATGCCGTTCCCTCGCAACCGTTTGCGCAATCCCGCAAGTTCGCGTCCGAAACCAGAAAAGTCCGCGGTGATCGAAAGCTCGCGTTCGCAAACCGCATACAGGCGGGCGGGTTGCGAGGCGACATCTTTCATCCAGAAAACCTGCGCCAGGGTCACCGTCTTGTCGTAACCGGCATTACGAAAGACGCCGAGAATCACCGAGTAGTTGTTCAGATCGCGGAGCGCGACCGGTTTCACGCTGCCCGGCGTATCCTGTCGTTCGGATTTGTAGTATCCCAACACATAGGAGCGCAGCGAGCGTTCGCGGCTGTCCGCCCCCGCTGCCTTGTTGTAGGCCACGCGGTGACTCGGCACCAGCAGCGTGGTCACGGCATCGACCAGCGTCGACTTCCCCGTGCCGATTTCACCCGTGAGGAGGCTGTTTTGGCCGTCCGGTTGCAACGTCCAGACCCGGCCGTCGAAGGTGCCCCAGTTTAAAACCTCCAGCCGATGCAACCGGAAACCGGCCAGCCGGTCGTCGGCCATGAATTCAAGTTCAAAGGTTTCAGTCATCCGTCGCCTCCGGCGGTTGATCGATTTGTCGCCGGTACGCCGCCAGCCGTTCGTCAAAGTCGGAAAGCCATTGCGCATCGACAAAAGCCTTGATGATGCGGCGCACTTCGATCATCTGTTGCTGGCCGCGCAGGCGGCGGATGAATCCCAGCTCGGCAATCTTGTTCAAGCTGGTATCGACCTGGTCGATCAACTTGACCTCGTTGCTTCCGGCGGGAAGAAAGATGCGGATGAGTTCCACCACTTGATCACGGGAAAGGATCAAGCGCGTATCGCCGCCGCCGGCATCGAATTCGGCCAGCTTTTTGCGTAGCAGCGCCAGCAACAGGCTTACCGGATAGGATAACTGGCGCCGGATCACCAGGCGCGGGACTGGCGCCACGCCGTCGTCATCGGTGTCGGACCGGGAACGCAGGAACGCATAGCCTTCCGCCTCGTCCAGCATCAGGTCCAGTCCCAACACGGCAACGTAATCGCGCACCCCGGCCTGCCGGTTCAGTAGCGCGACCCAGACATCCGGGCTTTCCTCCCGGTACACCACACCCTTGAGCAACGGCACCACGGCGGACGAAAGTTCGTCGGACGGCTTGACCCCCGGAGCGGATTCAAAGTTATCGGCATTCATGATCAACTCCTCAAAATAATAATGCGCGGCAGCGTCGCGCGACGCGTCACACCGGTTTCCGACTGCCAGCTTACCTGTTCCCGCCCATCGTCGTCAACCGCTGTTTGAGGCCATTCCCCGGCCACTTGCAGGTAGGTCAACAGTTCGGTCAGTCCGTGGCGCAAAGGGTTACGCCGCACGATTTCGCCCAGTGTGATCTGACGGCTCTCCTGCAGCGCCTGGCGGATATTTCGCTTTAACGCCTCACGGTCAACCACCACTTGCGCGTAAAGCGCCCCTAAATCAACTTCCACATCCCCTTCTTCAAGCGCCAGTGTCGCGATCAAGGGTTTAAACGGCGGCCTGTAGAGTGGACGCTCCATCGGTAATGCGACCGTCGCGGATGTCTCGTCCAGCGGCATAAACGATCTCGAAGGCAAATGCTCGCGCAAGGCCAGCGCATGGGTCTCGACGCGGTGCAAAATATCCATTATGCGACGGTTCTCCAACCAGGCCTGATCATCAAGAAAGCGGCGCAACTGCCCGGACAGCCGGGCCACCGTACGTTGCGTATGCTCGCCGGCTTCCAGCCAATCGTAATGTACCCGCCGCAAGCGGGAATCGGGCTGCATCCCGGCGATCGGAGGCAACGCCAGGATCTGCTCCAGCAAACGACTGAACTCCTCCTGGCGGGATTGCGACATGAGAAAATCCCAGAAGGCGCGGAAACTTTTCCCCTGATCGGAGTCGGCAATCGCATCGCGCTCACCCATGATCTCTTCCAAGAGAGCGCCCTTGCCACCCTCCCATTGCGCAATGCGCTCACGTACCCGCCGGTCGAGCATGCGGAAATTGCTTTCCACTTCGCGAAAGTCCGCGAGCAACTCCCGCGCCAGTTTCAAAAACTGTTGGAAACGATCCTTCAGCGCCGTATCATCCAATAAAGGTAAATCTCCCGCGAGAATACGGGTGATTTCCTGATCGAGTTCATCGCGCCGTTTCCGCAATTCGGCGATCCTCGCCGCAGGATCGGTTTCGCTGCCTTCATGCATCTGCCGCAACAGCTCGAACAGCGTCAACAAGCGCGACTCAGTGCCGACAAACGACCGCGCGGTCAAGCCCTCCAGCCAAGCCAACGTTTTTTCCGTCGCGGAAGTCAGGTCGAAATGAGGTTCATCCGTGTCATCCGGATAGAACTTCCGCAGCCAGCCCTTGTCGTTCTCTGCCCAATCATTGAGATAGCCCAGCGCGCTACCGGGAAAGGCATCGTCCCCAAGTCGCTCGCGCAAGACGAACAGCTCATCCTCCAGCGCTTCCGCAAGATCAGATTGAGATAAATTGCGTACATTGGGTTCGACAAATACCCGCTGCAGGAAACCCGCCACCAGCGGCGCATGCTGCGCCCGCAACAACCGCCAGGCCGGATGGGTCTGCCGCAACCACTCCAACGTATCGTAGTCGAATGCCATTCCCTCATTCCATGATTACAAAAAAACACGTCGAATCGTCGAATCGCCCCGATTCACCGCGGTCAAATGCTTTAAAAAAAGCATCATATCAGTCGACACGTGATCGTTCAATGTAATTTATTGCCCCGAAATTGTGCCGCAATCCCAGGGAAATCAGCGGCAGTTTCCTGAACACTGAACACCTGAACACTGAACGCTTTGGGCCGCAACAACTTAGACAGCCGCATGTGAAATGTTCGACTCATTTACTCAAAGAATCCATGATTAAGGAGCTATACCAAGGACGGATATTCCGCAAGCAACCCGAACGCACCCAAAACTGCGGACTTACTTAATGGGCGTTTCTTGCTCGACTTTGTTTCGATTCGTCCTCATGCGGCTCGACGGAGTCTCGCCCTCCAGGTAGTTGTATTTTTGCGTCTCAAGCAATGCTTGGCCTTCTTTTGAAAGCGAAGTCATGCCACGGCGTAGCGTAGCCGAAGGCGAAAACGGTTCCTGCTGAGCCGCTGAGGACAATCTCTTTACGCAGTTTAGCAATGATCGAACTGGATATGCTTATTTGCTATTTGGAGGACCCCTCACAGCGCCTATGGGGGAGGAATTTGGGGTAAGGGTGTCGAAACCATAAGTTTGCAGTGGCCAGCCATCAGGTCGAAATCCCGGTCATTATGCAACAGGGGCAGATCGTGTTCGATGGCAACGGCCGCAATCATGCAATCAATCGGTTTACGGATCGTGATTCCTTTTTTGCGCAGCGATCGGTAAAGGTCGGCAGCCTTCTCGTATGTCGCACGGTGCATCGGCAGTAAAACGAGCGCTTCGAAATATGTTTTTGTCCTGCAATAGTCGGAATCAGAACGGATTCCTTGCAGAACTTCCGCAAGGATTACGCCGCAAATACAAATATCCCCATCTTCCGCTATGGATCGATGCAGGGCATGCACATGCGGCAACTCGCGGTCCGCGAAGAAATCGACCCAGACCGTTGTGTCAACGAGCACCATCAGGCGCGTCCCTCTCGCCAAGCCTGTAGATCGCCTTCCCAACGGACGGTGCCCTTCAATTCCAGCAAACGCCGCTGGCGTTTATGCCGCAGGACTTCGCGCAAGGCATAGTCGATCAGGGATCGACGCGTGCCGATTCCGGTCAGCTTCTGGCATTCCGCGACCAATTTATCGTCCAAAACCACATTCGTTCGCCCCATGACAAGCGCCTCCTTTCAAATAAAGTTAGGCACACATTATACGGCATTTTCGTGTGTATGGCAAATGTCAATTGCATCGCCGGACACTAAAATGGTGTAACGCCCCCCCTCCTATCCCGCCGTTGTTCGGTCTCCGTTAATTCAAATTGCCGGAAGGAACTCGGCGAAATGACGTGATTGAAAAATATGCACCTATAAGTTATAGTTGCCGAAGCAGGTGTCGATTTATGCGTATTACCGTTGCCTATAATCTACGAACCGATGACTCCGAATCAACCGCGGAATTGTTGTCGGAAGCCGATATCGAACGGATCGTTAAAGCTATCAGCGAGTTGCAGCATACCGTAACCGCGGTTGAGGTCTCCGGTGCGCCAAATCATGTCGTTGAACGCCTGTTGAGCAGTGAACCGGATCTGGTCTTTAACCTGGCGGAAGGCACGATTGGCAGTTCGCGGGAAGCTTTTTATCCAGGCCTCTACGAGCAACTCGGTCTGCCTTTCACCGGCGGGAACGCCTCGTTGCTGCATCTGAATCTCGACAAACAGTTGGCTAAAACGGTTCTCGCATCCCGTGGAATCAGAGTCCCGGGAGGCAAGCTGGTAACCAGGCAGGATAGCGTCCTGCCGGCGAATCTGAAATTCCCAATGATTATCAAGCCTAACGCCGAAGGGTCCAGCAAAGGCATTACCCAGAACTCCGTGGTGGAAACGCCGGCGGAGGCGGAGGCCTTGATCAAACGGTTGCTGCCCCAGTATCCCTCCGGATTGATGGTCGAATCTTTTATCGCCGGACGCGAACTCAGCGTGCCGTTCATCGAGAGCTATCCCGGACGCTTCCTGGCTATCGTCGAACATACTTTCGATCTGAAAAAGTCGGGGATCAAGCACAACATTTACGACTACGAGATGAAACAGGGCGGTCCCGCCGCGGCCGCGGTACGCGTGCAATGTCCGGCCAAACTCTCGCCCGCCGCGGAAACCGCCGTCATGGACATGGCCCGCGGTGTTTTCGATGTCATGAACTGTCCTGATATGGGACGGGTCGACATCCGGCTGCGCAAGGACGGAAAACCGTTTTTCATCGAACTGAATCCATTGCCCAGTCTGCATCCCGACGCATCTATGATGTCCGCCGGCAGGACTTGCGGTCTTTCGTTCAAGGATGTCCTGCGTTTAATCATTCGGTCGGCGGCGCGACGCTACGGTTTGGCGCTGAAGACGCCGCGCCGGCTGCGCGAGAGCATCCTTTTACAGGAACCGCCGCGACCAACGTTGCGCGAACTCGGCATTCGCATCGGACGCTTCATGCCCGGAATCCAGAACGCTATTACGGATGTCCCCAACGTCCGTGTCGGGCATTTCACGCGGATCGCCGACGGCGTCACCATGCCGGGTAGTACGGGTACCACTTGTGTGCGAACCGGTGTTACCGCCATTCTTCCGGCCGGCCGAGCTTATACCAGCCGCTTGTCGGCGGGCGGCTTTGTTCTCAATGGCGTCGGGGAAATGGCCGGGCTGACGCAGTTAATGGCCTGGGGCTGGTTGGAATCGCCGATCCTCTTGACCAATTCGCATTCGGTAGGTCGCGTGCATGATGGTGTCATCAGTCACATGATCCGGAAATATCCCCAACTGGGTACCGAATCGGATGTCGTGCTGCCCGTGGTCGGCGAAGCCGATGACTCCTTCTTAAATGACGTCCGTGTCGGTATTTGCTCCCCGCAGGATACCCTGCGGGCCATTGAAAACGCCAAAACCGGGCCGGTGGAGCAAGGGTCGGTTGGCGCGGGAACGGGCATGACCAGCTTTGACTTCGCAGGCGGTATTGGAACGACTTCGCGCATACTGCACATGCCGGAGGGAAATTATACGCTGGGGGTGTTGACCTTGTCGAATTTCGGACGGATGCGGAATCTGACGGTCGAAGGACGGGTTGTCGGGCGCGATCTGGACGGTTTGTATCCCAAAGACCAGCGCCGTACCGCGTCGGAGGGATCGGTGATCGTGGTGATCGCAACCGATGTACCGCTGCTCAGCAGTCAACTGAATGCCATCGCCAAACGCGCCGCCCTGGGATTGGGACGGACCGGTTCCTATGCCGCGTCTTCCAGCGGCGAAATCCTGATCGCGTTCAGTACCACCAACCGGTCAGCGCGTCCCAGCCGTTCCACCGCCCGCTTCACTCACTTGAAGTGCATTGCCGATCCGCATGTCGATATTCTCTACGAAGCAGTGATTGAAGCCACCGAAGAGGCCGTGCTTAACGCCATGGTCTGTTCTAACGGCATGACCGGCCGTTTAAACCGGTTATCCCCGCCCTTACCGCACGACCGTCTTGTTCAATTCCTGAGACCCGACTCCTCATGATAATCATCGAAAAGTACAACGACAGCTTGCATAATCCGCACTGGAAATTCCAGCTCGGACCCAATGCCTACGAGGTCAAGGACACACCCCGCAGGGTTAAGGCTATCAAGGACCGTCTCACTCAGGATTCGCGTTTCAACCTGGTCACGGCCGAGATTTTCCCGGAACGCTGCCTTACCGGACTCCATCCCTACCACGACTATATCCGCAATACCGCCGAGAGCCTGGCCGACGATGAGGAGTTTTACCCGGACCTTTTTCCCGGCGACGGAGCCGGACTGCCACGCCGCGTTGACGCTCCGCTGCAGGGCGGGATCTGGTGTACGGACGCCGTGACGCCGATCATGAAAAAGACCTATGCCGTTGCCAAGGGATCGGCGGATACCGCGCTGACCGGGGCGGAACTGCTGGCATCGGGAGAGGAGCAGGTCGTTTATGCCCTGTGCCGCCCTTCCGGTCACCATGCCGGACCGCGGGTTTTCGGAGGGTATTGCTATTTCAACAATGTAGCCACGGCGGCCAATTATCTGCTTCCCAAAGGAAGGGTGGCGATTCTCGATCTCGATTACCACCACGGAAACGGCACCCAGGAATTCTTCATCGAGCATAAGGCGGTCTTTACAGCTTCGATCCATGGCGATCCGGTAGTCGAATATCCCTACTTCTGGGGATACGCCGACGAACGCGGTGTCGGTCAAGCCGAGGGAACCAACCACAACGAGCCGTTACCGCAGGGGACAACGTGTGCGCAATACCTGGAGGCACTTGACCGCATTATCGATTCGCTGCGCTCTTTCGCGCCGGATTTCATGATCATTGCCGCCGGTTTCGATACGCATGCCAAGGACCCTATCGGCGGCTTCGGATTGCAGGTCGGGGATTATTCCCGCATCGCCGCCAGACTGTGCGATTTAAGACTGCCGACGCTGATTTGCCAGGAAGGCGGCTATAATCTCGATGTGCTGGGTGAATGTGTGCATGCCTTCCTGACTGGTTTCATCGAAACCAAGGCCTCATGATCATCGTTATTAAACGATGGTTCATGCAAAATATACTTCAAACCGGCTGACAGGTCGAGTGTTCAAATAATAGCAGTTCTCATTTTGGCCGCTTCGTATGCACACGGCGCGCTCGGCGATCGCGCCCTACCCCGGAAACGCCCCCAAAACATCGGCAAAACAGGTAGGGACGGACCGCCGGGCCGTCCGTCGATAATATGAAGCGGCCAAAATGAGAATTGCTGTTCAAATAAAGTCCGGCAGATAGGGCAAGGCACCTCCCGGCGTAAATGGCTTAAACCTCGATTTTCGATCCGGAATCCGCCCTCTAAGCCAATATTTCGGACCGATATGTGTCGTAACCGGTTATTGTACCGACCCTTGCCGCGGCTTGACCGCAATAAGACCACCGCAATAAGACCAATCGCTATTCTTTATCCTAAGCCAGACCCCGTGGAGCGAAAAGAGACTGTTCCGAATGGCCGATTAACATGCCCACCGGGTGC
Organism: PVC group bacterium; assembly: GCA_003565195.1. Classification (GTDB taxonomy): domain Bacteria; phylum Verrucomicrobiota; class Kiritimatiellia; order CAIKKV01; family PXCX01; genus PXCX01. Next base: position 11,128 of record PXCX01000286.1, read on the forward strand.
CCCTGCCGGCCGCGCGCCCTTCACAGGCTGCCGGAAACGATCCGGCCTTGATCGAGACGTATGCATTGTGTCGTCACACGTTTCAAAAAAATACGGTCGTGGGACGCGACCAGCAAGGCGCACTTCGTTGTTTGGAGAGCCCGCACCATCGTATCGACATGCGAATCGTCGAGACCGTTCGTCGGCTCATCGAGTAGCATGACGTCCGGTTCCATCGCCAGAATCGTAGCCAATGCAACCAACCTTTTCTCGCCGTAGGAAAGTTCGGCGGGCGAACGATCGCGACAGGTCGCGACATCCAGCCGCTCGAGCGTGTCGCGAACGGCGGCCTCCACGCGTGCACGCGGCCAGCCGAGATTAAAGGGGCCAAAAGCCACATCGTCCTCTACGGTGGCGCAAAACAACTGGCTATCCGAATTATCGAAGAGCAGACCGGCGCGCAGACGAACCTCGTGAAAATCGGCTTCCTTCCTTCGGTGACGTCCGAACGCGACCAGCACACCGGATTGCGGACGCACCAGTCCGACCATTAAATACAGCAACGTCGTTTTCCCCGATCCGTTCGAACCGGTAAGCGCCACACGGTCGCTGGGATTCAACGTCAAATCGATGCCGTTGAAAACGGGGCGTTCGGAAGTATGACCGAAAACGATGCCGGTAAGCGAAAACAACGGTTCCATGATCAACCCCCGGTGCTATCCAGCCAATGGATGATACTTCCGGCAATCAGCATGATCAAGACGAAAACGAGATCCGCGCCGTGATAACGGAATCGTCGCAAGATATGAACGCGACCTTGATAGCCGCGGCATTTCATGGCCATCAGGATCGTATCGGCGCGATCAAGACTCCGCAAAGTCAAGCCGCCGACCAATACCCCAAGCGTTTGCCACGGCCGGCGGCGAAAGGTCAACCGGAACCCCCGCAGGCTCGCGGCCCGATACAGGGTATGCCATTCGTCACGCAAAATCTCCAGGTTACGGGCCGCAAGGAGCATCAGGTGCGCCAGTTTGGGCGGACACCGCAACCCCATCAGCGCGCAGCTCATCGTTGCCGCATCCATGCTGCCTGCCAGTCCTTGCGCCAACAGAAGGATGGCGTTGGCGCGCAAAACGACCGTCGCGAACAACAGGGTACGTTCGGCGGACAGCGACCAGGGCCAGGCGGATGGGGCAAACGATTCGAACGCCAGCAGTGGAAACCATAAGGCCAGTAATCCGTTCAACGCCAAGGCGCGCCGCCCCAGCAGCCGCCAGGGAACGCCCAGTGCCCGGGCCAGGATCAACGCCGCCAGCGCGGCGGCCACCAACCCGCGCGGATGGCGCAGTAATATTAACAACACGATCCAAACGCTCACCGTGAGAATCAACAATCGCGGATCGGGGCGCAACACGGCATGATCCCCGGAATCGACGATTGGGCGCGCCATTCAATCCTCCTCTCGAAACAGGGCCGGACGGCTGCGTGCAAGAAACGCCACGGCAAAAAACGTTACAAAACCTTCCACGACAATGACGGGCATATGCGCGATCAGAAAAAATTGCGCCATTCGCAACCAGTCGCTGCCGGACAAGAGCAAGACGCCGGCCACAATCAACGCCGTAACCATCACGCAAATCCCGGCACCCACCCCGGCCAGAACGGCGGCCGGCGCCGGCTTCATGGCTCGCGTCCCGCGACGCCATAACAGGCCCA
>PXCX01000223.1 GCA_003565195.1 PVC group bacterium
AAGGGTTTCGAGGAAGTGTGCGTTTAAGCGTACGGTTAAGCGTCCATAGCGTGCGAAGCCACACTTACTCGCCTTCTTAACCGCCACCCTTTTCTCGGATACCCTTAACCGACTCGCTTTTTTCCTGAGTAGGAATTTAAGCTTACCCTATACCCTCGAAAGCGGCGCGGCGCGCCTTCAAAGAAGACCAGCCACTTTATGGCAAAACTTCAGTAAATCGCGGGCGGATTGACTTTTTCCACGTTTTTAGGCATAGTATGGAGGTGATTGGTTGCCTGTTTATATTTGCATAATCAACAAGGAGAATAACGGTGGGAACATCAAGATTGTTAACCAAAGCTCAAAGCCGACCGCGTAAATCGGAAACGCAGAAAGGCAAACGCTTAAGAACCCAGAAGAAACGGCTTGTCGCAGCAGGAACGGATGAAACGACGCTTCGCTCGATGAATCCGGCTGAAATCCGAGCCGCTTTGCGACGGGTGGCGCGCGCCGGCGTTTCAGTAAAGCCCATGGTATGAAGGCGCTTTGTGCCCTGAATCCGTCGTCCGCAGGCGGGTTCGGCATGAAATGCTGGCCCCAAATTGCTGATTTACTGGGTCGGCATGGGATTACGTTTGTTTTGCTGGCGGATCACGAAGTCCCCATCGGTGATCAGGTACGCCGTTTTTTGAACGAACATGGCCCGCAGGAAATCGACGTTATCGTGGGGATCGGCGGCGATGGAACGCATTCGATGGTGATCCAGCAGTTGGTTGCCTGGGTCGATGCAGATCCCGGACGATGTTTGCCGCCGTACGCATTCATTCCGCTGGGAACCGCCAATGATATCGCCAAATCGCTGGGGTTCCATGTCGGTTCCACGTTTTCGGAACGCGACTTGGAACGGGCGGTTTCGACGGTCGGGCACGGCGCCGATTACCGGATGGATCTCGGCATGGTCAACGGGACCTTGTTTGCCGACGGATTTACGATTGGCCTGGACCCCAATATTTTACGCGAACGTAACGTACAGAAGAAACGGCTGCATGGATTGCGCTTTCTTTTCCGCGGTATTATAGGCGGGAATCTACTCTATACGATCTGTACCGGGTTACGGTTTTGGCGTCAGCCGCAGCGGCAGGTCGACGTCAGCGTTGACGGTCATCGCTGGTACGCCGGGCCGATGATTAACCTGATCATCAACAACATGCGCGTGTATGCCGGAGAATTCGAGTTTCATCCTGCCGCCTACGCCAATGACGGGTTGCTCGATATCGTGTTGTTTACCGGGCAAAAGGATTATTTGCGCAGCTATCTACTGGCCTTGCGTCAGTATCCTCGCCGGTTACGCCGCTTGGCTAAACATCTGAACCGTAACCTACAACATACACAGGGACGCAGGTTTGCGGTACGTTTATCGCATCCGGAATCCGCGCAAATTGATGGCGAAGAGTTTCCCGAGTCCGACTTTTTCGACGTATCGGTCAGACCGGCGATTGTTCCCGTAAAAATTCCGGCCGAACCTTTGTAACCTGCGGCATGACAACATTTGGAACGGTATATATACCTGATCGAAATCAATCGGCAAAAGACTTCCGGGTATTATACGATCCGGTTGACGTGATTCGGGCGGACACCGTGGCGGAGGTTAACGGCGCGCTGGCCCGGATCATGGACGGTGTTCGTCTAGGTTTGCGGGCTGCGGGTTGGATCGCCTATGAGGCAGCTCCAGCGATGGATTCCGCTTTGAAAACCCATCCGGCCTGCCCGGTACCGCGGGTATGGTTTGGTCTGTATCGCCGGCAGGAACGCGTAATGTTAACGGCATTGGAACGGCAGGTTTCGCGGTTCCATCTGGGGACTTGGAAACCATCGATTTCCGAAGCCCGCTACCAGGAAGATCTGGCCCGTATCCGACACGCTTTAGCGGCTGGACAAACCTATCAGGTCAACCACACCATGCGGTTGCGTACGGCGTTCGACGGCGATCCAGCCGGTCTTTTCCTGGCGCTTTACCGCACGCAACCATCGCCGAACGCCATGTATATCGACGCCGGAAATATCGTACTGGCATCCGTATCGCCCGAACTTTTTTTGCAACGACGCGGCAACGGTCTTACATCGCGACCGATGAAGGGCACGGCGGCGCGCAGGGGAAATCCGGCAAGCGACGCGAAGAACGAACAAACATTGCGCGCATCCGCCAAGGATCGCGCCGAAAACGTGATGATTGTTGATATGATCCGCAACGATATGGGCCGGATTGCTGACGTCAGTTCGGTCCGGGCGCGCCGCTTGTTTGCCATCGAAACCTATCCGACCGTGTTGCAGATGACATCCACGGTAACCTGCAGGACGACAGCGGATTGGCCCGCGATCATGCGCGCCATGTTTCCCTGCGCATCGATTACAGGGGCACCCAAGGTGCGCACCATGGATCTCATCCGCACCTTGGAAACCACGCCGCGCGGCGCCTATACCGGATGCATGGGATACATCAGCCGTCCGACAACCTTCCATTTCAACGTGGCCATACGCACGGTGACAGTCAATCGCCGCCGCAAAACGGCGGACTACGGTGTCGGCGGCGGGATCGTATGGGATTCGCGCGCTGATCACGAATACCGGGAATGTTTATCGAAGGCCGCCGTGCTTAACGGGATCGGAGAATAAGGAGCCATCAGGCAGCTTTGGAATCATCGGCCGTCTGCATCGCTTGATCGCATACCATTTTTCGCGTCACTTTGAAGGTTGTCAAGTTTCGGCGCCGGGGAACCTCGAACATGACGTCGAGCATGACGTGCTCGATCAAGGTGCGCAGGCCACGGGCACCGGTTTTTTTGCGTGCCGCCAGACGCGCCAGTTCCCGAATGGCATCACGGGTGAAGGATAGCTTGACGTTTTCCATGGCCATCAGCTTCTGGTATTGCCGCACCATGGCGTTCTTCGGCTCGGTCAATACCCGCACCAAATCGTTTTCGTTCAGCGAATTTAAAGTTGAAACAACCGGCAGCCGGCCAACGAATTCGGGGAGTAATCCGTAGTGCAACAAGTCCTCGGGTTCAATCGCAGGAGACAATTCATCGTTGCGTTGCTCCGCCGTTGCTCCGGAAAATCCGAGTACCTGGCGACTCAAACGACGTCGCACGATATCGTCCAGCCCGACGAATGCGCCACCGCATATAAACAGGATTTTATCGGTATTGATGCGAATGTATTCCTGCTGAGGATGTTTGCGACCCCCGTGCGGCGAGACGTTGGCGACCGTGCCTTCGAGAATTTTAAGCAGCGCCTGTTGTACGCCTTCGCCGGAAACATCGCGGGTGAGCGACACGTTTTCGGTCTTGCGCCCTACTTTGTCTATTTCATCAATATAGATGATGCCGGTTTCGGCGCGCGCCACATCGCCGTCGGCCGCTTGAATCAGTCGTAACAGGATGTTTTCGACATCTTCGCCGACATAGCCTGCTTCCGTTAAGGTGGTGGCATCCGAAATACTGAACGGCACATCCAGGCAGCGGGCCAGCGTGCGGGCCAGCAGCGTTTTGCCACAACCCGTGGGGCCGACAAGCAGGATATTGCTTTTCTCGATCTCAATATCGCGGTAATCGGCATCGTTCTCGAAACGCAATCCCTGGCGCAACCGCTTGTAGTGGTTATAGACGGCAACCGACAACACCTTCTTGGCATGGGTTTGGCCGACAATATAATCGTCGAGTCGCGCATTGAGTTCGTGCGGCAACGGAACCTTGAGCTTCGTAACATCCACCGGTGTTCCGCCACCGTCTTTTGTTTGCCCCGATGCCTTGGCTTGGGCGGACTGATCCTCCCCCATAATCTGGTTGCACATCATCACGCAATCGCTGCAGATATTCACATCCGGTCCCTTGATTAACTCGGGAACCTGGTTCTGGCTTCGACCGCAGAAGGCGCAGTAATTCATTCGATTATTTTTGGTGGCCATGCTATCGTTTCCGTATTGGGTTTTGTTTTATTTCTTGGGATTGTTTTTTTCTGCGGCTTGTTGATCCGCAGCCATGACATCATCGACAAGCCCATATTCCTTGGACGCTTGGGCGGACATGAAAAAATCCCGGTCCGTATCGCGGACAATAACTTTGAGCGGTTGACCGGTATGAAAAGCGAGAATTTCATTGAGCCGGTCGCGTGTCCGCAGGATTTCCTTTGCCTGGATGCTGATGTCGGACGCCTGCCCTTCAATCCCGCCCCATGGCTGATGAATCATGATACGGGCATTCGGCAGGGCATACCGTTTGCCTTTGGTACCCGCAGCCAACAGAACGGCGCCCATACTGGCCGCCTGGCCGACGCAATAGGTGGCGACATCACAACGCAGAAACTGAATCGTGTCGTAAATGGCCATCCCCGCGGTCACGGATCCGCCGGGCGAATTGATGTAGACGCTGATATCCCGATCCGCGGCTTCGCTTTGCAGAAACAGCAATTGGGCAATGATCAGGTTGCTGATTTCATCGGTGACCGGCGAACCGAGAAATATAATCCGGTCTTTCAATAAACGCGAGAAGATATCGTAGGCGCGTTCGCCTTGACCGCTTTGCTCAACGACTACGGGAACCAGGAACTGATTGTCTTTCATGATGTGGGTTGATCCTTTTCTGAAGGTTTAGCGGCATCGCCGCTGTCGGCGGCGCCGGAATTTACACGGATGTTTTCGAACAGATAACGCATGGTTTTCGTCCGGCGCAACTGGTCTATGATGGGCTGGTGGACATTGCGTTGCCTGATGGTTTTCAATACTTCGGCTTCGGTCTGACGGGACCGCGCCGCCATACCGGCGATGTGTTGCGAAAATTCATCCTCGGAAACCGTGATTTCTTCAACGGACGCTATCCGGTCCAGAATGATATTGAGCTTGACCCGTTCCTGTGATGTCCGTTCCGCCCAGCGCATGATATCGTCACGGTTTTCCTCGATTTTATCCCGCGGCACACCTCGTTGAGCAAAATCCCGCACCAGATTCTGAACGGCCGCGCTGTTCTCCTCGGCAACCAGCGATTGCGGCAGCTCGTCAATTTGGGTCTTTTCCAGCAGATGCCGGCTGAGCGATTCCTGACGGCGCCGACTCTCGTTCGTGGTGGCAGCCTGCTCAAGCTGGTCACGCAAGATTTTCCGGAGTTCGGCTTCATCCTTGACATTGATTTTCTCGAAGAATTCCGGATTCAGTTCCGGCAACTGTTCCTCACGCACGGTTTTGACGCGCACCTGGTAAACCACGGTTTTACCCGCGACGTTTTTTAGCGCATGATCTTCGGGAAAGCGAACTTCAACGCGACGTTCCTCATCTTTGCATACACCCATCAAGCCGGCATGAAAGCCAGGAAACAATTCTCGCTCAGGCACCAGCGCCATGCTGACATCCCGTCCGGAACACAATTCGCGACAGTCACCGGCGATTTCCTCCAGCGACTCATCCTCAATCGAGCCGTCGTAATCGAAACCGATCAAGTCATTTTCCGCCGCTGCCCGATCGACTTCCGGATAAGCGGCGAAACGTCGGCGTACATCCCGCACCGCGGCGTCCACCTCGACGTCGGTTACCGGCGCCGTTTCATCGGTCAGCTCGATCCGCTGGTAATCCGGCAAGTCGAACGAGGGCATCAGGTCGATGGTGACCTTGAACTCCATGTCCCTCCCTGGAACCGGGGTTTGCGGCTCTATATTGATAACGTTAACCGGCGTCACCTGTTCCTGTTCGACGGCCTTGCGATAATACTCGGGCAGCAACTGATCGCTGACCTGTTCGGCGATCGCTTTGGCGTAACTTCTTTCCACCATGGCCCGCGGTGCGCGACCGGGCCGAAAACCCGGCAGCCGCGCTTCGCGCATGAATTTTTCGGTGACGGTATCGAATGACGACTGAACCGCATCGGCGGGAATGTCGACCTGCATAATTTGACGGCAGGGGCCATCAGCTTCCGTTGTGACTTTCATCTAACTATTTACCTACCTTTCGATTGAACCATGAACTTATCCCTTATTCCTGCATGGCCATCAGGAACTCCGCATTGCTCGTGGTCTTTTTCAAGCGTTTAACGATAAGCTCCATGGCTTCGACCGCCGGAATTCCGTTGATCGCCTTTCGAAGAGTCCATATCTTAGACAATTCATCCGGATGAAGCAATAACTCTTCTTTGCGCGTTCCGGATTTTTCGATGTTGATTGAAGGGAAAATGCGTTTATCGACCAGATTGCGGTCAAGACATAATTCCATATTGCCGGTTCCCTTGAATTCTTCGAAAATCACTTCGTCCATGCGGCTGCCGGTATCAATTAATGCCGTGGCGACAATCGTCAAGCTGCCGCCGTTCTCGATGTTGCGTGCCGCACCGAAAAAACGTTTGGGTTTATGCAGCGCGTTGGCGTCGACACCGCCCGACAGAATCTTCCCGCTGTGTGGCTGGGTCGTGTTGTATGCCCGTGCCAGACGGGTGATACTGTCGAGCAGAATGATGATATGTTCACCACATTCCACGCGACGTTTAGCCATTTCGGCCACCATTTCGGATACCTGAACATGGCGTTCAGGCGGTTCATCGAAAGTCGAACTGATGACCTGCGCCTTGGTGTTGCGCATCATGTCCGTGACTTCCTCGGGTCGTTCATCGATCAGTAACACGATCAAGGCCGCATCCTCGCGGTTGGCGGAAATACTGTTGGCGATCTTCTGCAGCAACACCGTTTTCCCCGTGCGCGGCGGCGCCACGATCAAGCCGCGTTGGCCGCAACCGATCGGCGTGAACAAATCCAAAACCCGCATCGATATCTCTTCCGGTTCCCTTTCAAGGATAATGCGTTGATCGGGAAACAAGGGGGTCAGATTTTCGAAAGGTATTTTCGCGCGCGCTTTCTCCGGTTCCCGGCCGTTGATACGTTCAACCTTGTGTAGCGCAAAAAAACGTTCTTTTTCCCTGGGCGACCTGATTTCGCCTTCGACAAAATCGCCGGTACGCAAGGCGAAACGGCGAACCTGTGCCGGCGACATGTAAATGTCTTCCGGGCATTGCAAATAATTGAACTGCGGGGAACGCAGGAAACCGAAACCGTCAGGCATCGTTTCGAGAACACCGCGACCGAAAATCGAACCGCCTTTGCGTGCCGTGGCCTTGAGAATTTCAAAGATTAATTCATGCTTGCGCAACGCACCCAGCTCAACCAAACCGATATTTTCGGCATGGGTCATAAGATCGGGTACCGTGAGTTTCTGCAATTCGTGCAGAAAAACGGCAGGTGGACGTTCATGCGGCGGAATATCCGCCGCCGGCATTGCATCAGGATTGGGATCGTGTTTCGATGATGCCGCCGCACCGTCGGCTTCATGGTGGTACGCTACATTCCCCGAATGGTTCGCGCCGGGCTTGCCGTCGTTCCGTTTATTGGGGCGTGGGCGGCTGCCGCGGGGGAATCGGCGATGATGCCGTGAACCGGACCGGGGTCCGTTGCCTTGTTGTGATTTTTCGTCCATGTTATCTCTCTCCAATATCGAAGTTTAAAGAGCCAAAGGAGACCATCCGGCGGTTTCCCGCCTGCTACTTAGATTATCCGCCGCCATACCGTCTCAACCTGACTGCCCAGCCAAGCCGGTTTAGCGTTGTTGTAAAGAACGATATCCGCGCGCAATATTTTTTCGGTCAAGCTCCATTGCGCGCGACAGCGTTCATCGATTTCAGTTGCCGACCAGCCACGCCGCCGTAATCGTTGACGACAAAGATGTTCGGGCGCCGCAACGCAAATGACATGGTCCCAATCCCGCAAGCGCTCACCGGTTTCGAAAAAAAGCGGGATCAATGCGGCGGCAACCGTCGTCCCCTGCGGTTGTTCCTCAAACCACCTCGTGACGCGACGCTTGATTTCCGGATGCAGCAACGCATTCAAGTCCGATAAAGCTTCTTTGTCGTTAAATACCCAGCGCCCCAGTCGGCGGCGGTCGATATCGCCGTCGCGGTCAAGAATATCGGCGCCAAACCGCCGCACCACCGCGGCGTAAAAAGGATTGTCTTTTTCCAATAACTCATGTGCCAAGGCATCCGTATCGCAAACCGGACAACCCATATCTCGCAGAAAATCGCCGCACAGACTTTTCCCGCACGCAATACCCCCGGTAATGGCCAGGCGTTTCATGCGAGGCACTGCCCGGTGCCATAACTCAAACATCCGGATACGATGCGAAACCGTTGCCGGGTCGTGTAAAGCGGTGAAACACCGCATGTTGAAAGGGAAAACATAGTATTCGGCATCAGATCGCGCAATCCGCGATTGAAATCGTCCTCATCATCCCGCCGGTCATACGGTCAAGCAACCGTAATGACTATCGCATAAAACGCTTGAACTCCTGGGAAATAAGGAAAGCAATTGATGTCTGCGAGTAAAAGTATGCCACGGAATTTGAATTTGTCAACCCCTTCGGAAATTTTTTTGAAGTTTTGCCATAAGGTATTTTCGCTTATGAAGATGAAGAACGACGAAGCGGGTCTAAACGCACACTTAACCGCCACCCTTAATTGGATACGCTTAGCCGACCTGCTTAAACGAAAGGTTGCGAAAGCAGACACACTGTCAATCCAAAGAGATATGGGTGACTCATCTACTCAAGGAATCCATGGTTAAGGACAATCTATTGTTCAATTCAAGCCCGTAAGGGCCTATTTCATGCTGATTCAACGGCTTTTACCACTGCGGCCACGATTTTATCCTGATCAGTTTCCGTCAGAAACGGATGCATCGGAAGGCTGATAACCTCACGGGTGGCTTGTTCAGCAACCGGAAAATCGCCGGGCTGATGGCCGCAATCCGCAAAAACAGGTTGTTCGTGCAAGCATTTGGGATAATAAACCGCCGTCGGAATACCGCTTTGTTTGAGGGTTTCGCCAAGCGCGTCCCGGTCGGCAAACCGTATGGTATATTGCGCGTAAACATGCGTGTTGCCCTCAGATACCACCGGCGTCCCAATCTTCGCGCCGGGCGAGAAAGCTTGCGTTTGCTCGATCAAGCGCTCGGAATAACGGGCACCGATTTCGTTTCGCCGCTGAACCTCCCAATCGAAATGCGGAAGTTTGGCAAGCAGGACGGCGGCTTGCAACGTATCGAAACGGCCGTTTTTTCCCACCAGCGTATGATGATGACGGGCCTGTCCACCATGATTGCGTATGACGCGTATCTCATCGGCAAGCGTATCGTCATTGGTGAAGAGCGCACCGCCGTCACCGTAACACCCCAACGGTTTGGCAGGGAAAAAACTCGTGCTGCCAAGGGTCGTAACGCCACAACTGCGGCGTCCGTGACGTGTCGCGCCAAAACTCTGGGCGCCATCCTCGATCACCGGCAACTGGTATTTTGCCGCCAAGGCATTGATCTGGTCGTAATCCGGCATCTGCCCGAAGAGACTGACCGGCAACAGCGCCCGGGTACGCGGCGTGATGGCCGCCTCGATCCGGTTGACGTCGATATTGTAATCGAAGGGATCGATATCCACGAAAACAGGCGTTGCGCCTACCAGCCGGATCGCCTCAGCGGTACTGATCCAGGTAAAAGGGACGGTCACAACTTCGTCACCCGGCCCGATCCCGAACGCACGCAAGCCGATCTCAAGACTGTCGGTGCCGCTGGATACGGTGACAACATGTTTGACGCCAACATAATCGGCCAGTTGTGATTCCAGTTCTTCGATTTCCGGTCCCATGACATACCGTCCGTGATCGAGGACGGTCTGCATCCGGCGGTTGATCTCATCCCGGTAACGTCGATACTGTTCTTTTAGATCGATAAAATCCATGGCACAACTCCAAGCTGATTTTTGATTGAATCCGCTGTAACACCATACCTGAATCGCGGCAACGCGTCAAATTTAATCTCTTGCGGCTGTTCAGTGCGGCTGTTCAGTGCGGTCAATTATTCATTGCATTTACACAATGAAAATGCTAGCATTTCGGACTTTTGCAAGAACTACAGTGAACCAGAAAGGGTAATATCATGCCCGAAAAAACCGAGACACCCGAGACTTTAGACAAGCTTATCGGCCGCATTCAAAAAGAAGGCATCGAAAAAGCGGAGGCGCAAAGCGCCGAACGCATATCCGCAGCGGAAAAAAAAGCGGCCGCCATTGTTGAGGCAGCCGAAAAGAAAGCCGCCGAGATTGTGGCGCGCGCCGAGGAGGAAGGCAAACAATTCGAAAAGCGTGGTCGCCAGTCGCTTTCCCAGGCGGCGCGTGACACGCTGCTGTCGGTCTCCCAAACCATCGACACGCTGTTCGATGTTTTGACCCGCCAAGCGGTGAAACAATCGCTGGACCCGGACACTTTGCGCGGCATTATTACCGAAGTAATCAAGCGTTATTTCAGCGATACTGAAGCGCAAGGGGATATTGGCGTGCTTGTATCCAAAGACGACGCGGCCGCCATCGGCAAACAATTGATGGCCGCCTTCGGCGATGCCGCCAAGCAGGGGGTCACACTCGGCGAAGACAACGATTTGACCGGCGGTTTCAAGATTTCGATGAAAGACGACCATCTGTATCATGATCTTTCCGTGGAAGCGATCGCGCGGATTATGTGCGTGTTCCTGCGCCCCCAACTTGGCGAGATCACGAGTGACGCTTTGAAGACGATGCAACAGAAAAAACAGGATGGCTCGCGCTGACGCGGGGCAATGCATTTTTCTAAACAAGATTTACCATCGTGAAATATTATTTTTTCGCCGCGACATTACCCGGTATTTCGCTGGATACACCACCACCGCTTTCATGGTCCGATTTCCGGCAACAATCCCATGACCAATTGACACCGTCGGACCATGCGGCCGTGGAGATGATCGCTCAGGACGGCCTGCCGACGAACCGGATAGCGGATGGGTTGCCGCCTTTCTACAAGCGCTGGCATGCGATCGAGACCCAACTCCGTAACGCGATAGCGCGGCGGCGCGGCGCGGCTTCCGGCGTGGATACCACGCCGTACCGGCATGCGCACGATGGGTTCCGGGTCGAGATAGAGGAAGCGGTCGATGCGGCGTTTGCGCAGGCGTCCCCGCGCGAGCGTGAGCATGCACTGGACCGCTTGCGCTGGCGGTTACTGGAAGAACTGGGTGGCACGGACCCGTTCACGTCCGATGCGGTCCTGGCTTATGCCTGCCGCCTCCGTTTGAGCGAACGCTGGGCCGGTCTGACACGATCCGCGGGAGAGCAAAAATTCAATGCAACGGTAGAAAGTATTGCGGTTTCAGCGAGAAGGGAACGATAAGACGATGAGCAAAACGCAAGGCAAAATAACCGCCGTCAACGGGAATTTGATTACGGTAGCCTTTGAGGATGCGGTCCGGCAGAACGAGGTCGGTTTCGCGCGCATTGAGGATGCCGGCTTGATGGCGGAAGTGGTCCGGATCCGCGGAACCCGTGCGGACATGCAGGTTTTTGAAGACACCACCGGTTTGGCCATCGGGATGCCGGTTGATTTCAGCGGCAACCTGCTGACCGTCGAACTGGGGCCGGGGTTATTGACCCAGGTTTATGACGGACTTCAGAATCCGTTGCACCGTTTGGCGGAACAGTGCGGTTTCTTTCTACAGCGCGGTGTATATATTGACGCCTTGCCGCGCGACCGGAAATGGCCGTTTACCCCGACAGTCGAATCCGGAACCGAGGTGCGGGCCGGCGTGACGCTGGGCACGACACCTGAGGGAATTTTCGAGCATCGCATCATGGTGCCGTTCGGATTACCCGGAAAGTTAACCGTTCAATCGATCGTTGACAAGGGTGATTACGATGTTGAGACACCGATTGCCGTCCTGACCGACGGTCACAACCACGAATATTCGGTCAGCATGATGCAACGCTGGCCGGTAAAAATACCCATTGAATGTTACGCCGAACGCTTGCCGCCGGGCGAGCCGCTAACCACCAAAATACGCCTGATCGATACGTTCTTCCCGATTGCGCTTGGCGGCACATACTGCATACCGGGACCGTTCGGCGCCGGCAAAACGGTTTTACAACAGATCACCAGCCGCCATGCGGAAGTGGATGTAGTCATTGTGGCGGCCTGCGGCGAACGTGCCGGCGAGGTTGTGGAAACGCTTCGTGAATTCCCGGAACTCGAAGATCCGCGTACCGGTCGCAGTTTAATGGAGCGTACGGTGATCATCTGCAACACCAGCTCGATGCCGGTGGCGGCACGTGAAGCGTCCGTCTATACCGCGGTAACGATCGCCGAATATTACCGTCAAATGGGATTGAACATATTGTTGCTGGCCGATTCGACTTCCCGCTGGGCGCAAGCCTTACGCGAAATGTCCGGCCGACTCGAGGAAATCCCCGGGGAAGAAGCTTTCCCGGCCTATCTGGAATCGGTGATCGCCTCGTTTTACGAGCGCGCCGGGATTGTCCGGCTGGCCGACGATTCCGTCGGTTCGGTGACTATCGGCGGCACGGTCAGTCCGGCAGGCGGCAATTTTGACGAACCGGTAACCCAGGGCACGTTGAAAGTGGTCGGCGCATTTCACGGCCTGTCACGCGCGCGTTCCGATGCGCGCCGCTATCCCGCGATTGATCCTTTGGACAGTTGGTCGAAATACGAAACGATCGTGCCTCCCGAGAAGATGGCAAGCGTCCGCGCAATATTGCGTAACGGCAGCGAAATCTACCAGATGATGAAAGTTGTCGGTGAAGAAGGGACTTCTTTAGACGACTATATGATCTATCTAAAGGCGGATCTGTTAGATTCTGCTTATATC